>QGVE01000071.1 GCA_003242675.1 Bacillota bacterium
ATCATGTTGCTGGCGGGCATCGCGCTCTTCGTGGGGTACGGGTCGCGGCCCCCGGCGCCTGTGCGGGCGGCTTCCATCGCGGACTGAGGCCTGTGGCGTGCGCCGGTCAGGCCCGAAGGCGGCCGGCGGCGGCGTCACCTCCGCCAGCGGGGGAGGATCCGCCCCGTCCGCCTGCAGTGGCGCCGGTACTCGTCGCCGAAGTGCTGGAGGAGCATCCGTTCCTCCTGTGGAATCCGAACCAGCAGCAGAGGCACCAGGGCACAAGGCTGGCGGGACCGGCAATCCAGGCGTAGGGCGGTCCGGGCCCTTCTCCGGCGAGCCGGAGGCCGATGGCCCCCGCCCCCACGTCGACCCTCGCCAAGCCAGTGAGGTGGTTTCTGATGCAGTCCAAGTACCCAAACATCATCTACCGGCAGGGCGATCTGCTTTCGGCTTACCAGGACGGCATTACCGTCATCGGGCATCAGTGCAACTGTCTGGGGGTCTGGAACGGGGGGCTCCATCGCCAGATCGGCCGCCGCTTTCCGGAAGTCATCCGGCAGTACCTGGCTCACCAGTGGAAGCTGGGGGATATGCGCATCTTCGACACCCACATCCCCAACTTCCGCATCGCGTACCTGGCAGGGCAGTACGCTTACGGCAACAGCCAGAAGACGGGCAAGGTCTACACCCGACTCCACGCCCTCTGTGCAGCGATGGAAAAGCTGGCGAAGACCCTTTCGCCCGCGGACCGGCTGGCGTTTCCGCACGACACCCACGGCAACCCGTTCCCGGTCCTCGACGCCACCAGCAAGACCGTCGAATAGATTGTCTGCACTGATCTGGCATCGATTGAAGCTGTTCCAGGAGGCCCGACGACCATGTGGAAGCTGTACGCAGTCCTCGCCGCGGTATTCGCCGCGCTGACGTCGATCCTCGCCAAGATCGGCATCAAGGGCGTCGACTCGAACCTGGCCACGGCCATCCGCACTACAGTGATCATCTTCCTTTCTTGGGGAATCGTTTTCGCCATCGGCGAACATCACTCGATCCGGAACCTCACCCGCCACAACTGGATCTTCCTCATCCTCTCCGGCCTGGCCACCGGGCTCTCCTGGCTCTTCTACTACAAGGCCATCGCCCTGGGCGACGTCTCCAAGGTCGCCCCGATCGACAAGTCCAGCATCGCCCTGACGCTGATCCTCTCCTACTTCATCCTCGGCGAGTCGCTCACGCCCAAGACGCTGCTGGCCGGCGCCCTGATCGTCGCCGGCACGTTCCTGATGCTGTGGAAGTGAATGGCCCTGCAGTTCCGCGGGCCAGCTATGCCGACCTGCGCGAAGCACGTATTCAGGCGGTCCCGCCCCCGCGGCGGGACCGCCTGTGTTCATAAAGGCGACACGCACGTTCCGGGGCCGCGTTCCGCCGCGGTGTGCGGCCGTCACTGTAGGCCCTGCAGCGCTCCGGCCTGGTCCGAGGCCCTCACGGTGCGCTGCCGAGCCGCACGGTCGCCAACACCCTGTCGCAGATCGGCCTCGCCATCCGCTCCCAATTCTCCCACTCATATACCCTGGTCACCGAACACACGACCTCGTAGCCGGCATCGCCGGCGACCGTCAGGTAGCGGGCGCGGTACGTCGCTCCCTGCCCATTTTCCCCCTGTTCGACCTCGAGCACGTAAGCCGCCTGGTGCGCCCCCAGTTGGCCAATGCCGTGTTCCAGCGCCCGTTCCCCGGCCTGTGCCGCCGCGTCCCGGAGCAGCTCGTCCAGGTCCCGCCCGACCAGTTCCGTTCTGCGCTCCACCGTGAGCGTCGTGCGCTCGTCCAGCGGGAGAGTCAGCCGGCCTTCCTCCACCAGGGGAATCGCTGCCACGACGGGGTGCTCCAGTCGAATTCCCTGTTGCTCGTCGCGGTACTCCACCAGAGGAGCATCCGCCGCGGATGCGTGCCCGTGGGCCCGGCCCCTCCCGACACTGGCCGAGAAGCGTACGCCGCCGTCGTCACCAGCATTCAGCGCGAAACCGGTCAACTGGTTCTCGGGCGGCAGGTGTACCACCCAGAACCCGTTGTCAACACGGGCCCGAGTCGGCTCCGCTCCCTCCCGGTCGAGGGTCAGCTCCACCCAGGTGATGGCCGGGTCCAGCACCTCGCCGAAGACGACGTGCGTCTCGGCCTTAACGTGGGTCACGGTGCCGATCTTCTCCTCCAGGTACCCCAGGTTCGCCCGGCCGTAGGAGAGCGCGCCCAGGCGGGGCAGGGGGCCGCCCAGGGCCACCGCCTCGGTCATGCGCCACTGCCCGAGGTCCAATCTCTCCAGCAGCGTGGCCGTGGGGCCGTGATCGCCGGCCTTGAACAGCACCAGACTCCGGTTGCGGTCAAAGGGCTCCACGTAGAGGATGGCGATCGGTGTGTCCAACACTTCGCCCAGAGCTTCCTCCATCGTGGGATACGCCGGGAACCCGCTCCCGGTGCAGGCCGCCAGGAGGGCGGCGAGCGCGAGCAGCGCAACCAAACGCATCACGCTGTGCATGCAAGACCCAGCCTCCATGTGGAGTCTTCAGCACACGGCGCCGAACGGGCAGGCGCGAGCGGCCTGTTCGCTTCAGTCCAAGTCTCAGCACTGGGTCAGCGTGAAGCCACTCTCGTTCATCTGCAGCTCGAAGGTGACGTACGCGTCGTTGGCCCCAGCCCGCTTGATGTGGTAGGCCGGGACCCGCACCGTGTCGGACACGGCACGGGGGTTGAACGGGACCCCCTCGTCGGCATCGAAGGAAGTGCCGTTGGGCAGCAGGGAGAAGGCGTAGTGGGTGGGCGAGCGGGCCGCCCCGGAGTTCGGGGCGAACTGCCAGTGGGTGGCATCCACGTCAAGCCGCGCCGCCGACGCATCGTAGCCCTCCGGGAAGCGCATCTCAATCTCGATGGCCAGGTCGCGCTTCTCGGCCTTGACCGTGACCCCCTTCTTCAACCGCTTTAACGTCGGGGACCGTGCCATCCCACACGGGACATTGCCATCCCGTTGGAGATATTGCCATCCCGTTCGGGATACTGCCATCCTGTTCGGGACAGTGCCATCCCCGATACGGGACGCTGCCCTCCTGTGCCGGTCAGACCCCGTGCACCCGCCGCGTCTGCCAGATCTGCTCCACGTGGCCGGCGGCGTGCGCGCCCAGCATGCCGACCATACGGCGGACCGTCTGGCGGGATCCGGCCTCGTTCACCGTGTACCGGTCGAGGGCCCCGGGCACGTGCTCGATGAGTTGGAGCAGGTGCTCGTGCACGGCGCGGAAGAGGGCCACGGAGGGCTGGATGGGCCGGCGGTCTGAGCGCAGCCCGGCGTCCCACGCGTCCGGGTCGTAAGGGTTGGGCCGGTAGAGGCGTCCGGGCTCGGCGATGGCGTAGCGCAGGCCCGCCACCGCGCCCAGTGCGGAGTCCGTCATGTGGTGCACGATCTGCCGGATCGACCACTTTCCCGGCGCCCGGGTCAGGTCCAGCTGCGCCTCGGTGAGGCCCGCGAGGGCCTCCTCCAGCCGGTCCGGTGCGGAAGCGAAGAGCGCGAGCAGCTGGTCATCCGTCAGGTCGCTCTCCGTCCAGTAGCTGATGGTGTATCCGTTGGGGTCGGCGAGCTCCA
This sequence comes from Bacillota bacterium, assembly GCA_003242675.1. The sequence continues at coordinate 3,607 of QGVE01000071.1, forward strand.
GCTTCCGCTCGCCCCAGTCCGTCCGGATGAGCTCCGCCCCCGGCAGTTGCCGGGCCGTGGCCTCGATGTCGGGCGTGTACAGGTAGATCACGGCCCCGGGCTTGAACACCTTGTAGTTGGGCGCCGCGTACCGGCTGACATCGCCAGTATCCGGACCCGCCAGCAGCACGTGGCCGATCGGGGCCTCCAGGTGTGCGGCGTCGGGGTACGTCGCAACGGGCTTCCATCCGAGCGTATCTACGTAAAACGCCAGGCTCTCCGCCAGGTCCTGGACCGGGATCACCTTCCCGGGCTTCACCGACACAGTGACCATCCTCCCGCGAGTGCGGCCCCCGGGCGCGCCCCTTCCGGACACGGGGCCTGTGCTGTGCCCGAGTGCCGCCTGGTTCCCTCCTCACCCTCTACCACGCACGCCGGGGGCAAAAGGATCGCGGGCACACGAACGGGCACGTCCGGACTGTTCGTCTACGTCAGGCTACCGCCTGGGAATCGGTTTCCGGGCCTGCAGGGGATTTCCCGCCAGGATCTGCTCCACTTCCTCCCATCCCTCGGGGAAGGCGTAGTTGTACCGGGCGGGCAGGGCAAAGACGTACTCGTCGTTGCGCCCGAGTTCGCTGGGCCCGACCGGCGCCGCGCCGATGTGGAACTCCCCGGCCTGCAGCTTCTCCCACTGGCTCACGGTGAAGACCATGATGGGGATGTCCTGCCGGGGGGCTTCGGCCCGCCAGTCGGGATGCCGGATCCGGATCAGCGGCCCGGTTTCAACCGGGTCGCTTCCCCCTTCCGGCAGGCCCTCCCATTTCTCGGTCACAACGGTGTACCCTTCCCAGCTCTCCGGCAGAGAAAAGACGAAGCCGTACTCCCCGTTGACATACGTCACCGGCCCGGGGACGACGTAATCGCCCAGGATGACGTCGGTGATCAGCCAGGAGTCCCCGGTTCGGGTGACCACCAGCGTAATGGTGCGCGTGGCGCTGAAGCCGTCTTCGGTGTCCGTACTCGACTTTTCGACGATATAGCCCTGAACCTCATATGCGCCGTCGGATTCGCCTTGTGCGCGCGGGGCGATCGTCAGGACCTCGATGTGATCCGGCCAGGGGCTGGACACCAGACGCCCGGGTGCGCTGGTCGGGTCGGCCTTCCAGCGCTCCAGCAGCTCGGGGGAAACCAGACCACCGTAATGCTCCTCCATGCTCTTCGCCACGATCTCCTCCGGCGCCAGCAGGGACACGTCTTTCAACCTTCGCCCGAACTCCTCCACGACGGCGCGGACCGCCGCTTCCCCGTCCCCCCCGAGGTGGGCCTCGCGCCCAGCATGGGTTGAGCCCTCCACGGCGGTCTGGCCCTGTGCGGCGGTCGAGCCGTGGTCTCCGGCCACCGCCTGCTGCAGCGCCGGCTCGGACGCCTGGTCCTCCGGCCGGTTCGTTCCGGCATCACCTGAGGTGGTACAGCCGGCCAGGGCGAGCGCGACCAGCGCTGCGACAACCGCTGCCCGTATCCGCTCCATCGTGATCGCTCCTCCTCCGTTTTCACCCGGTTGGACGGATCGGGATCCTGCGCTGTTTCATCGCCGAATTGATTTCTGGGGCATTTCTTTCAGGGAGCCTGCGTGTGTTCACCTGTGATGCTGACATCCTTCCCCTGGTCCTTTTCCTGCGCCCTGTGCGGTCAGCCCGCAGGCTGACGCCCCGCATGCGACTGGCGCCCGCCGGCGGAGTTTCCCGCTCTCCCTCCGGCACTGCGCTGCGGCCACTGCACTCACACCGGCATTCCATGACCCCGACGCCTCCTCCCCTACCCCTGATGGCGCCCCGATCCCCGTCCTCCCCTGTTTCCTCCCACATCTTGTGGGTTTCACGCACCGAAGTCCGGCCGCGTGGGAAGATCGCGCCGCCCAGGGCAGGCACTCTGCGTCCTGCGTTTCGCTTCCGCACTCACCGGTCGTGGGAGGATCGCACGGCCCAGCGCCGCCCTTCGACGAGAGTTCCGGCCGCGGCCTTCAACTGCGTGAACATGCAGGTCAGTCCTACAAGGCAAGCCGCCGTTTCAGCGCCGCTGGCTCCCACGACTTGAGCGTTACCCAGGGCAAACTCGCATTTCGTGCGAGGTTCGGCGCAGGTGGCAAGGGGCAGGAACCCCGGTTCTTCGCAGCAAATGCAGACGCCGCTGTCAGTCCATGACTCGGGTGTCGCACCCCGTCCCGACACCCCTGGGAATGCACCATTTCGTGCCGGCGCCAGCCCCACGGCGTGCAAGCACGACCGCCCCGGGGCAGCCCTTTCCTCCCACGACTTGTGCGTTTCCCGGCGCAAACGCACACATCGTGGGAGACTCATGGCGAGCGGCGACACCCACGTAGCCAATCGCCTTCTCCGCGACAGCCACGCACCAAACCACCTCATCCGGCCGCCCGGGACCCACCCCCCGGCTGCGTAGGAGTCCCCGCGGGGTGGTCCTGCGGTCACCGCTCGGGACGTTCACCTGCCCTACCCTCCCACGTCTTGTGCGTTTCGCCAGGCAAACTCGCATTTCGTGGGAGCTACGTGCAGGTGGCGCGCCGGGCGCCTTCTCGGCGCCGGCCATGGAGGCTCCGCAGCCGCCGGAGGATCAACGCCACCCCAGGTCACTCTCGTCCCCGGTTCATTCGTGGTATCGGGGCGCTCAGATTTCGGGGCATCCACGCGCCCTGCGGCAGCCGATCCTCCCACAACTTGCGAGGTTCGCGGGGGAAACGCACACGTCATGGAAGACTCACCGCAAGCAGCGCCCGCATGCGCCCCTCCCCGTCCCGCCACCTGCGTGCAACCCGTACCTGGGCAACCTACGAATTCCCTCCCCCGGACCCTCATATACAGACTCCAGGCACGGAAAAGGCGGAGGCTCTCGCCTCCGCCAAATCCCACCCGTTACGTCTGCGGCAGCTCCTACGGCAGGATCACCGGCACGGCCTGCGACCAGGACCAGCCTCGGAGTGCGCCTCACCGCTCCACCGTCGTGGGCAGCCACGCCGGGCGGCGGGCCTCGTACGCCGCGATCTCAGCCTCATACTGCAGCGTCAGCCCGATGTCGTCCAGCCCGTGCAGCATCCGGTACCGCCGGTACTCGTCGATGGCGAACTCCGCCCGGAAGCCCGCCTCGTCCTCGACCACGCACCGCTCCAGGTCCACCGTGAGCCTGTACCCGGGCTGCTGCGCCCGGCGCATGAGCTCGTTCACCGCCTCCTCCGGCAGCACGACGGGCAGGAGGCCGTTCTGGAAGCAGTTGTTGTAGAAGATGTCCGCGAACGACGGGGCGATGACCGCCCGGAAGCCGTAGTCGATGAGCGCCCACGGCGCATGCTCCCGGGAAGAGCCCGAACCGAAGTTGCGGCCGGCGATCAGGATCGTCGCGCCCGCGTACTGTGGCCGGTTCAGCACGAACTCTGGGTTCGGCGACCCGTCGGGCAGGTAGCGCCAGTCGTAGAACAGGAACTGGCCGAAGCCCGAGCGCTCGATGCGCTTCAGGAACTGCTTCGGGATGATCTGGTCGGTGTCCACGTTCACCCGGTCCAGGGGGACCGCAATCCCCGTCTCCCGCACGAAGGGCCTCACCGCGCCACACCCCCTTCCGCCAGCAGCTCCCGCACGTCGACGAAGTGGCCGGCGATCGCCGCGGCCGCGGCCATGGCCGGGCTCACCAGGTGGGTGCGGCCGCCCTTGCCCTGCCGGCCTTCGAAGTTCCGGTTGGACGTGGACGCGCAGCGCTCCCCGGGGGCGAGGATGTCCTGGTTCATCCCCAGGCACATCGAGCAGCCGGGCTCCCGCCACTCAAAGCCCGCCTCCCGGAAGATCTGGTCCAGACCCTCCGCTTCCGCCTGAGCCTTCACCTGGCCCGAGCCGGGCACCACCATCGCGCGGACCCACGGCGCGACCTTCCGCCCCTTCACCACCGCGGCGGCGGCCCGCAGGTCCTCGATGCGCCCGTTGGTGCAGGAGCCGATGAAGACCCGGTCGATGCGGATGTCCTGGATGCGCGTGCCGGGCTCCAGATCCATGTAGGCCAGGGCGGCCTCGGCCGCCTTCCGCTGCGCCGGATCGGCGAAGTCCCGCGGATCGGGCACCCGGCCCGTGACCGGGACGACCTGCCCGGGGTTCGTGCCCCAGGACACCATCGGGGCCAGCCGGCTGGCGTCGAACTCCACCACCCGGTCGTAGACCGCGTCCGGATCCGAGGCGAGCTGGCGCCACTCCGCCACCGCCGCCTCCCACAGCTCCCCCTGCGGGGCATGGGGCCGGCCCTTCAGGTAGGCGAAGGTGGTCTCGTCCGGGGCGATCATGCCCGCACGGGCGCCGGCCTCGATGGACATGTTGCAGACCGTCAGCCGTCCCTCCATCGACAGCGAGCGGATGGCCTCGCCGGTGTACTCGACCACGTACCCGGTGGCGCCGTCCGTGCCGATCTCGGCGATGATGCCCAGGATCAGGTCTTTCGCCGTCGTGCCCGGCGGCAGCTGGCCGTTCACCCGGATCTCCATCACCTTCGGCTTGTGCTGCCAGAGGCACTGGGTGGCGAGGACGTGCTCCACCTCGCTGGTGCCGATGCCGAAGGCCAGCGCCCCGAAGGCGCCGTGGGTGGCGGTGTGGCTGTCGCCGCAGACGATCGTCATGCCCGGCTGGGTCAGCCCCAGCTCCGGGCCGATGACATGCACGATGCCCTGCAGCGGGCTGTGCAGGTCAAAGAGCCGCACGCCGAACTCCTCACAGTTCTGCGCCAGCGCCGCCATCTGCCGGGCGGCGATCTCGTCGGTCAGGGGCAGCGACCGGTCCGTCGTGGGCACGTTGTGGTCCATCGTGGCCAGCGTGAGGTCCGGCCGCCGGACCCTCCGCCCCGCCAGACGCAGCCCCTCGAACGCCTGGGGCGAGGTCACCTCGTGCACCAGGTGGAGGTCGATGTAGAGCAGGTCCGGCTTCCCCGGCTCCCGGCGCACCACGTGCCGCTCCCAGATCTTGTCCAGCATGGTCTGTCCGCTCATGGCCATCCCCCTCTTACCCCATAGATACCCTGGCTTGAACCAGAACTCCAACATATGATAACTATGAGGGTGATAGGTTCTAACTATGGAGGGGCACGCGTGGAGCTGCATCACCTGCGCTACTTCGTCTCCGTCGCCCGGCATCGCAACTTCACCCGCGCAGCGGCCGAGCACATGGTCGCCCAGCCTTCGCTCAGCCAGCAGATCCGCCGGCTGGAGGAGGAGCTGGGCACGCTGCTCTTCGACCGCAGCCGGACGCCGGTCCGGCTGACGGACGCCGGCGAGGCGCTCCTGCCGTATGCGGAGGCGATCCTGCGGCAGGTGGAGGCCGCCCGGGCCGCGGTGGAGGAGCGGATCGGCCTGCGCTCCGGTCGGCTGGTCCTGGGCAGCCTGCCGGTGACGGGTTCCCGCGTCCTGCCGCGGGCGATCACCGCCTACCGGCGGCGCTACCCGGGGATCCAGATCACCCTGCGGGAGGAGTCGACCCAGCGGCTGACCGAGCTGGCCCTCGCGGGCGAGACGGACCTCACGCTGACGACGCTGCCGGTGGGCAGCGATGAGCTGGCCTGGCAGCCGCTGCTCACGGAGCCGATCCTGCTGGCGCTGCCGCCGGACCACCCGCTCGCGCAGGAGTGGCTGAAGGCGCAGGGCAGCGCTGCGGCGCCCGCAGTACCCCTTTCCGCCGTCGCCGACGAGCCATTTCTCATCATGAAGCCGGGCTACGGCTTCCGCGACCTGGTCCTGGCCGCCTGCCGCGCAGCCGGTTTCACGCCCCAGATCGCCTTCGAGTCGGCCCAGATCGAGACGCTGCAGGCGATGGTGGCCGCCGGCCTGGGGGTGACGCTGGTGCCGCAGATGGCCGTGGACCGCACTCTCCAGCCTTCGCCGGTGTTCGTCCCCATCGCGGGCGAGCCGCTCACGCGGACCCTCGCGCTGGCCTGGCGGCGCGACCGGCCGCTGCCCCGGTCGGCCCAGGCGTTTCTGGAGCTGGCGTCAGAACTTTGGCCACAGTAGCGCATTTTCCATCCAATGGCTGAAACCCGGACGCTGTCCCGTTCGTCTGTACAGGTGAAAGAGCCCTGGGGGAGGCGATCCCATGCACAAGAGCTTCCAGCGCTGGATGCTCATCTGCACCGACTGCGCGTACATCCTGGCCGCCGCCCTGGTGGTCTGGGCCGTCCCCCTGCTCTACGATTTCGGGCCGCTCGCCGTGCTGCCCTACGTGGGCATCGCGGGGATGGTCTGGTCGGCAGTGACCGCGGGTGGCCTGGCCGTCATCTGGTTCCGCCACGAGTGGCCGGAGTCCCGGCTCCGCGCCCGGCTTTCGGCGTGGATCCGCCGGCCGGTGTGGCAGGAAAGAGAAGCCTGATTTGCGGTTCTGCACCGAATCGTGTATCCTAGAAGGGACCCCGGCCTGTGGGTGGGCCGGGGTTCTTTGATTGATGCCCGTGGGGGCGGGGGTGCGGGGGATGCAGCGCCACATCGTTCTGCGGCTGCTGTGGTATTATGTGGGGCTTGTCATCGCCTGCCTGGGGTACGCCCTGGTGATCGCGCCGGGGCTCGCCGCTGATCGGCGCCTGTCCCGCCTGCGCCCGCTGCACGGGATCGTGCGGCCGGTGCCGCTGCGGTCGGCGCCGCCGGCGCAGTTGCGGGGATGACGGCGCACTCACCGGCATTTCCGGATCACGCTGCGCCGCGACAGGCGTCCGGTGCGAAAGCCCTGAGTACACCAACCCCGGCCCAAAGCGGGCCGGGGTTTGCGCGCGCTATATAAAACAGGTGCGTCGGATTGCGTCAAGACTGGGGATCCGCGCTACCCCGCCAGCCGCGGGTGTCCGGGCGGGAATCCGCGCTACCCGGCCAGCCACTCGGCGACCCGCGCCGCGACCTGCGCCGGGGTGAACCCGAACTTCTCCGCCAGCACGGCAGCGGGGGCGGAGGCGCCGAAGTCCTCGTGGCCGATGGCCAAGCCGTCACGGCCGATGATCTGGTACCAGCCGTCCGTCCGGCCCGCCTCGATGGCGGCCAGCCGGCCCACCAGCACCTGCTCCCGGTACTCCCGGGGCTGGCGCAGGAAGAGCTCGACCGAGGGCATCGAGACGACCCGCACGTGAATCCCCTGCTGCGCCAGCAGCTTCTGCGCCTCGACGGCGAGCCCCACCTCGGACCCGGTGGCGATCAAGGTCGCTACAGGGTTTTCGGCGTCGGAGAGCACGTAGCCGCCCTTCCACACGTCCCGGATCTCAAAGCCCGTGGGCCGCGAGAGCAGCGGCACCGCCTGCCGGGTGAGGGCCAGGATCGTCGGCTCCTTCGCCTCCATGAGGGCGTAGGCCCAGGCCATGGCGGTCTCCAGGCCGTCGGCCGGGCGGAACAGCGTGACGTGCGGGATCATCCGCAGGGACCAGAGGTGCTCGACGGGCTGGTGCGTCGGACCGTCCTCGCCCAGGAAGAAGGAGTCGTGGGTGAAGACGAAGATCGAGGGCACCTGCATGAGCGCCGCCAGCCGGATCGGGGGGCGCATGTAGTCGGAGAAGACCAGGAACGTCGCGCCGAAGGCCCGGAAGCCGCCGTAGAGGACGACGCCGTTGACGATCGCGCCCATCGCGTGCTCCCGCACGCCGAAGTGGAAGTTGCGGCCCGTCCAGGAGAACACGTACTCGTCGATCCGGCCCTCGGGGCCGATGTCGCCGCCGCCCTTGATCGTCGTCAGGTTCGACTCCGCCAGGTCGGCCGACCCGCCCACCAGGCTCGGCACCAGCGCCGCCGCCCGCTGGATCACCATCTCGGAGTACTTCCGGGTCGCCAGCGGCTTGTCGCTCTTCGCCGCCTCCACCAGCTGGACGTCCAGGTCCGCCGGGACCATGAGGTTCTTGTGCTGGTCCCAGAGCTGGGCCTTGTCCGGGTGGGCCTTCCGCCAGGCGTCGAACCGCTCCTGCCACCGCCGGGCCTCCGCCTGCTTCTCCGCCTTCAGCTCCGCGAAGAACGCCCGCACCTCGTCGGGCACGTAGAACGCGGGCTCCTGCGGCCAGCCGAGGGCCTCCTTGGTGAGCCGGACCTCCTCCGGCCCCAGCGGCGCCCCGTGGGCGACCGCCTTGCCGGCCTTGTTCGGCGCCCCGTGGGCGAGGACGGTGCGGCAGATGATCAGCGAGGGCTTGTCCTTGACCGCCTGCGCCCGCTCGATGGCCGCCGCAATCGCCAGGTGGTCGTGGCCATCGCACCGGTCCACGTGCCAGCCGTAGGACTCGAACCGCTTGGCCACGTCCTCCCGGAAGGCGATGTCGGTGTTGCCCTCGATGGAGATCTCATTGTCGTCGTACAGGAAGATCAGCCGGCCCAGCTTCCACTGGCCCGCCAGCGCGGCGGCCTCGGCCACGACCCCCTCCATCAGGTCCCCGTCGCCGCAGATGCCGTAGATGTAGTGGTCCACGGGCTGGAAGTCCGACGTGTTCACCCGGGCGGCCAGCATCTCCGCGGCCGCCGCCATGCCCACCGCGTGGGCGATGCCCTGGCCCAGGGGGCCGGTCGTCACCTCGACGCCGGGGGTGTGGCCGTACTCGGGATGGCCGGGCGTCCGGCTGCCCCACTGCCGGAAGGACTGGATCTGATCCATGTCCAGGTCGTAGCCCGCCAGGTGGAGCAGGGCGTAGAGCAGCATGGACCCGTGACCGTTGGAGAGGATGAAGCGGTCCCGGTTGGGCCAGTCCGGATTGTCCGGGTCGAACCGCAGGAACTGGGTCCAGAGCACGAAGGCCATGTCGGCGCAGCCCATCGGCGCCCCGGGATGGCCGGACTTGGCCTTCTCGATCGCGTCCACCGCGAGCATCTTGATGGTGTTCACAATCTGCTGCCGCAGTTCAGGCTTGATGCTGGCGACTTGCACGGCGAAGCAAACCTCCTTACCTGGACGGTCGAACCATCTACCTTCACTACCTTACCATTAAACCGCGCACGAGGGGAAGCCAGTTTGGCTTCCCCCCATAGCATGCGCGAGCGCTATCGCCACCTTCCGCCGCCGCCGGACCCGCGGCCCCCGCCGAAGTGGCCGCCTCCGCCCGAGCCGCGCGGGCCGCCGCCGAACCCTCCGCCGCCGCCCGAGCCGCGGCCGCCGAAGCCGCCGCCCCCGAAGCCGCCGAACCCGCCCCGGGGACCCGAGCTGCGCCGGAGCGCCTGCGCCGCGGCCGCCGCCACCAGCATCTGCCGGCGCCGCTCCTCGGCGAGATAGCGCTGGTAGGCCGCCACGAGCGCCCGTGCGCTCCGCAAGGCCGCCTCCGCCTCGGCCAGGGCCTGATCGTACCGGCCCTCCGCCAGGGCCCGTTCGGCGGCGTCCAGGGACCGCTGCATGGCCTGGGCCGCGCCCGGGTTGAACCGGCTGTGGACCAGGGCCGCGGCCGCCTCGGACCGCGCCTGCCGGAGGCGGGCCCGCGCCTCGTCCGCCCGGCGGACCAGCTCCTCCACCGAGCGGCGCAGGCCGGCCGCCAGATCCGCGGCCGCGGGCGCCCCCCGGGCCCCCCTCCCGCCCGCCCCCCGCCGCCCCCCCCCCCAGGCCTCCCCCCAGCCAGCGCCGCCTCCACCCCCCCCCCCCCCTCTC
>QGVE01000204.1 GCA_003242675.1 Bacillota bacterium
GCGCTGAGCTCCAGTAGCAAGCAGCGGCCTTCCGGCCGTGGGCGGACGGGCGCCCGCGCGCGGCGGAGCGCCCGCTCACGCGCGGGGCGGGGCCTGGGCGCGCCGCCGGCGGACTGGATTGCGCCGATTCTCCCCCTCCTGCTCGGGCTGCTGGTGGTCCTGGCGGCGGGGCTCTGGGCCCGGCAGGGGGCCACCGTGCCCGCCGCGGCGGGACCCGGAGGTGCGGCTGCGTCGGGCTCCGCGGCCGAGGGCAAGCCTGCGCCTGTACCCGGCCCGGGCGGCGGATCCGAGCTGATCCCGGAATCCGACCAGGGCGCCGAACCCGGGCCGGAGCCCGAACCCGGACCCGACCCGGCCGCGGAGCCGGCCACGGGGCCGGCGTATCCCCCGGCCACGAGCCGCTCCGCCATCGACCGGTCGGGCGGTGCGGCGGAGACGATGCGGGTCACGGTGTACTACGTCGACTTCGACGCCGGCATGCAGGCGCTGCAGCCGGTGGAGATCCTCGTGCCGTTCTCCGTCACCCCCATCCGGGTCTGCGTGGAGCAGCTGCTCCACCCGCCCGAGGAGCTGGGGCTGTTCAGCGAGTTTCCGCCGGGGACGGCGGCGCGCGGCTTCAACCTGGAGGACGGCGTTGCGGTGGTGGACCTGTCCGGCGAGGTGGAGGGCGTGCGGGGCGACACGGCGGTCAGCGCCGTCGCCGCGACCCTGGTCTACACGCTCACGGAGATCCCCGGCGTCGAGGCGGTGCTGCTCCGGGCCGACGGGGAGCCGGCCGAGCTGGACGGCTTCGTCTGGTCGACTCCGCTCACGCGCGCGGACGTGGCGGCGCGCCACCCGTTCCGGGTGGAACCGGTCATCCGCTACCAGGGCGGGTAGCCCATGGGGCCTCCAGCCATTTTGGCTTGACGATCTTCTTTCTTGCTCCGTACATTGAAGGCGGGTGCGAAAGGGGGGAAGAATGCGGGTTCGCAGGTTCCGGGCGGCAAAAGTGCACAGAGGCAGATTCGGATTGTTGAAGCGCCAGGACTTGTGGCCTTCGGGGCCGCAAGTTGACGAGGTGGGGGATCTCGGAGGATTCGGCGGGTGACCCCCGGTTGCTCACGACCGACAGCGGCTCTACAAAGGCCGGGAGCGATCCCGGAGACAAAGGGGCCAGGTGAGGCCGAGGGACGGGCAGAGGTCGTCCCGGGCATCCTATTGTGCCTTTTTGCCGTGTCCACGGAACCCTGCGGGGAGTGACCGTGTGGGCTCTGTGGACGCGGCCTTTTTTCGTGAAAGCGAGGAGGAATAGCTGGCATGTGCGGCATCGTTGGCTATGTCGGGGAGCGCGCGGCGCTGCCCGTGTTGATCGACGGACTGAAGCGGCTCGAGTACCGGGGCTACGACTCCGCCGGCGTGGCGCTGCTCGCCGAAGGGCAGACCTGGGTCGCGAAGCGGAAAGGCCGGCTGAGCGACCTCGAGTCCATCCTTTCCGGCCTGCCGGCCGGCAGCCGGATCGGCATCGGGCACACGCGGTGGGCGACCCACGGCCGGCCGTCGGATGAGAACGCGCACCCGCACACCGACGGGTCCGGCCGGTTTGCCGTGGTGCACAACGGCATCATCGAGAACTACGCGGAGCTGCGGGCGGAGCTGGAGCGGCAGGGCTGCGCCTTCCGCTCGGAGACCGACACCGAGGTCATTCCCCACTTGATCGCGTCCTGCTACCAGGAGGACCTGGTGCAGGCGGTGCGCCGGGCGGTTGCCCGCCTGCGCGGGGCGTACGCCCTGGCGGTCGTCTGCGCACAGGAGCCCGACAAGATCGTGGCCGTGCGGGCCCAGTCGCCCCTCGTCATCGGCCTGGGGGAGGGGGAATACCTGCTGGCGTCGGACATCCCTGCCCTGCTGCCGTACACCCGGCGGGTGATCGTGATGGAGGAGGGCTGGCTGGCCGTGCTCACCCGGGACGGCGTGACCGTGACGACGGTCGCGGGGGAGCCGGTGGAGCCGCGGGTGATGCACGTGGACTGGGACCCCGGCCAGGCGGAGCGCGGCGGCTACGCCCACTTCATGCTGAAGGAGATCCACGAGCAGCCCCGGGCGCTGCGGGACACGCTCAGGGGGCGGCTGGACCCGGCGACGGACCGGGTGTCGCTGCCCGAGGTGGGGCTGAGCCCGGCCGACGTGCAGGCGCTCAGCAAGGTGGCCGTGGTCGCCTGCGGCACGGCCGCCCATGCCGGGCTGGTGGGCAAGTACCTGATCGAGCGGCTCGCCCGGATTCCCGTCGAGTGGGACCTGGCTTCGGAGTACCGCTACCGCGAGCCCCTCGTCGACGAGCGGACCCTGTTCGTGGCGGTGTCGCAGTCGGGCGAAACCGCCGACACGCTGGCGGCGCTGCGGGAGGCCCGCAGCCGGGGGGCGCGGGTGCTGGCGGTGACCAACGTCGTGGGCTCCACGGTCGCCCGGGAGGCCGACTGGGCGCTCTACACCTGGGCGGGGCCCGAGATCGCCGTGGCCTCCACCAAGGCCTACACCACCCAGGTGGCGGTGCTCACGCTGCTGGCGATCTGGCTCGGACAGCAGAACGGGCGCATCGACCCGGCCGAGGCCGCCGCGCTGGTGGAGGGACTGCAGCGGCTCCCCGACCAGGCCGAGCAGGCGCTGGCGCTGGAGCCGGCGATCAAGGCGGCTGCCGAGGAGCTGGCCCGGCATGACGACGTCTTCTACATCGGCCGGAATCTGGATTACGCCGTCGCTCTGGAGGGGCAGCTCAAGCTGAAGGAGATCAGCTACATCCACGCGGAGGCCTACGCCGCGGGCGAGCTGAAGCACGGCACGCTGGCCCTGATCACCGACGGGGTGCCGGTGGTGGCGATCAACACGCAGCCGGAGGTGCTGGAGAAGACGATTGCCAACATCCAGGAGACCCGGGCGCGCGGGGCCTTCGTGCTGGGGCTGGCGCTGGAGGGGGACGAGGCGACGGCCGCCCACTGCGACCGGATCTTCCGCCTGCCCCGCACCCACCGGTACCTGACGCCGGCCCTCGCGGCGATCCCCCTGCAGCTCCTGGCCTACTACGCCGCCACGGCCAGGGGGACCGACGTGGACAAGCCGCGCAACCTGGCCAAGAGCGTGACGGTGGAGTAGGCAGCCAGAAGAGTCCGGGCGTCGC
>QGVE01000072.1 GCA_003242675.1 Bacillota bacterium
CTTGGGCAGGGCGATGGTGATCGGCGACACGGTATCGAGCTCCTTTCCGCAAGACCTGTGGGGCAAGGCTCTTCGGCAGCGGGGCTCGGCAACCCGGAGATCGGGCTCCCACACTGGCCCCCGGGCATCGGGGCTCGGCAGCCCACTTCGGCGAACTCTGGCCCCTGGGCAGGGGGCTCGGCACCCCAGGGTCGGCGCTCCGACAGTGCCCCCCGGGCATCGGGGCTCGGGAGCCCACTTCGGCCAACACTGGCCCCCGGGCAGCGGGGCGCAGGCACATTCCAGGGCGCTAAGTTCAAGCTCCGCAGGCAGACGGCGCGAGCGCAGCGGAGCGAACTGCGAAGCGAGCACGCCCGTCTGCCGAGGAGCATTCCGCTGCAGGGGCGCCCTGGGGTGCCGAGCCCCGCTGCCCGGGGAGCGGTTTGAGCGACCATGCCTTGCCCCGTCTGCATGGGAAGGCTGAACGAGGCGGTCCGGGGCGCCGAGCTCCGCGCTCAGGGGCCAAACTGGCGTGGTGCGCCGAACCTCTGCCAGGCGGCCGGCTAGTGGATCGACGGTACCCCGGGGCTGAGCACCCGGGCAGCGCCCCGGGCGCGGGCGTAGGCCGCGAGCTCCTCCCCGCTGCGGCCCAGCAGGTCCACCTCCACGGCGAGCCCCTGCGCCCGGAGCCGCGCCGCCCACGCCATGGCCTGCGCCTCCTGCCCGGGCGGGCAGGCGATCACGGCGTCAAGGCCCGGCTCCGCGGCGAGAGCACCCTGCTGCTCCTGCGCCATCAGCAGCCGGTCCACCTCCAGGGCGAAGCCCGTCGCTGCCAGCGGCCGGCCGAACTCCGCGACCAGGTTGTCGTACCGGCCGCCGCCCAGGACCGGCGCCCCGATGCCCGGGAGATAGCCCTCGAAGACGACCCCGGTGTAGTAGCCCAGGGACCGCACCAGCCCCAGGTCGAGGTTGACCTGCTCGGCCACCCCCAGGGCCTCCAGCACCTCGAGCACCCGGCCCAGGTGCTGCAGCGCCTCCGCCACCCGGCCACCGACGCCGCCGAAGCGGGCCACGGCCTCCGCATAACTGCCGTGGAAGTGGACCAGCGCCAGCAGCCGTTCCGCCCGCTCGCCGGAGAGGCCCGCCCGGGCGACCCCCTGCTCGAAGGCCACAAGATCCCGGGCGACCATCGCCTCCTTCAGCACGGCCGCGGCCTGAGGATCGACGCCGGCGCTCTCAAACAGCCCCTCCACGACGCCGACGTGGCCCAGACCGATACGAAAACCGGTGAGGTCCGCCGCCCGGACCGCGGCGCACGCCAGGCTGATGACCTCCGCGTCGGCGGCCTCCCCCGGCGCCCCGACCAGCTCCACCCCGGCCTGCCAGATCTCACTGGTCGCGCCGGCCCTGAGTTCCCGGTGCCGGAAGACCGGCGCAAAATAAGAAAGCCGGAGCGGCAGGGGCTCGTCGGCCAGCCGGGTCGCCATCAGGCGGGCGATGGGGGTTGTCATGTCCGGGCGCAAGGCCAGGGTGCGCCCCTTTCGGTCGAAGAACTGGTACAGGTCCTCCCGGCGGCCCCAGTTGGCCGCGCCGGCGGCAACCGCCTCCAGGTACTCGATGACCGGAGTGGAGACCTCCCGGTAACCCCAGGCGCGGAAGACGTTGTCCAGCCTTGCGGAGAGGCGGCGCATTGCTGCCGCTTCCGACGGCAGCCGGTCGCGCACTCCGTCGGGCACCTGCGTCCGGGTCACCGGTGTGCTCACGGCCATCGCCCTCCTGTACTTTAGTAGGCTAATGTGATAAATGGCTAAAACGAGGCTACCATAATCGACCGCTTTGGTCAAGAGGGCGCGAAAAACCCGACCGGAGACCGGTCGGGTAGGCGGAAGGAGCTACATCCCGCCCTGTCGGGCCTGCGCCTCGTTGACGGTGAGGGGCCGGCCCCCGTATTCGTAATTGTGCAACTCGGCGATGGCCCTGCGCGCCGCCTCCTCGTCAGCCATGTCCACGAACCCGAAGCCGCGGGAGCGGCCGGTTTCACGGTCGGTGATGATGCGGGCGTTCTCCACCTCGCCGTAGGGCTCGAAGAGGGCACGCAGGTCCTCGGGGGTGGTGCTCCAGGGCAGGTTTCCCACGTAGATGCTGAATGGCACGATCCGTTGCCTCCTCCTGTTGGGGCGCCGATCCAATCGGATGCTCAGGGCCCTGTTGCGGGTTTAGCCTCATTGTGCGCGGCCCGGACGGGTTCACGCGGGAGAAAATCTGGGCGGCTGCCGCCCGCAATCTGCCTGCGCCGCATACCAGAGGCCGCACATGCCCGGCTGCACACTGGCTGCGACGGATTGAAGATGCGGCATGACGTCGTGTTATAATACCAAGATGTTGTGTATTCCTGTACGAAAGGGTGGAAGGCATGCCCCATCACGGCCCGGCCCTGGGCAGCCTCGTCCTGGTCGCGATCCTGGCCTTCGTGGTCCCGCTCCTGCTGAACCGGCTGAAGCGCGTGCGCATCCCCATCGCCGCCGGCGAAATCCTGGCCGGGGTGCTGGTCGGCAAGAGCGGCCTCGGCCTGGTGCAGAGCGACGATCTGCTCTCGATCTTCAACTTTCTTGGTATCGGCGCGCTGATGTTCCTGGCCGGCATGGAGATCGACCTGGCCGCGCTGGTGGGCGGAGGAGCCCGTCCGAAGGGGCGGCCCGCCTGGCTCGCCCGCCTGCACCATCCGCTGGCCCTGGGTGTGGTCCTCTTCCTGCTCACCACCTACGGGGCCTGGTGGTTCGCCGGCCTGCTCCAGCGGCGGGGCCTGGTCGAGGAGCCGCTCTTCCTCACCCTGATCATCGCCACGTGCGGCCTTTCGATCATCATGCCCGTCCTGAAGGACCGCCAGATGCTGACGGATCCCTTCGGCCAGGTGCTCTTCTCCACCGCGGTGATCGCCGACTTCCTGCCGATGCTCGGCCTTTCGGTCCTGGCCGCGGTCAAGGTCAACGGCTCCGCCCTGGAAGCGCTGTGGATCCTCGCCCTGATCGCCGCCGGCGCCGCGGTCTACCTGGCCGCCCGGTGGCTCAGCCGGTTCAACCTGTTGGAAGGGCTCACAGGCGGCACGGCGCAGATCGGCGTGCGGGCCGCCTGGGCGCTCATGCTCGTCTTCCTGGCCCTGGCGCAGACCGTGGGCGTCGAGGCCATCCTCGGCTCCTTCCTGGCCGGTCTCCTGCTCTCGATGCTCGCCGGTTCCCACCGGGAGGAGATCACCCACAAACTGGATGCGCTGGGCTTCGGGTTCCTCATCCCCATTTTCTTCGTGATGGTGGGCGTCGAGTTCGATCTGCGCGCCCTGCTCGGCGACCCTGCGGCCCTGGCGCTGGTGCCTCTGCTCCTGGCCGGCACCCTGGTGGTCAAGGCCGTCCCCGGAGTCCTGCTGGCCATCTGGCATCCGCCCCGCAAGACCCTCGCGGGGATGGTCCTGCTCACGACCCAGATGTCGGTCACCATCGCCGCCTCGGCGGTGGCCTACACGGTGGGGGCCTACGGCGCCTCCACCCACGCTGCGGTGGTGCTCGTGGCCATCACGACGGCCATCCTCGGCCCGGTCCTGTTCAACCGCATCCTGGGTGAACCTGCGGACGCCCCGGTGCGGCGCGCGGTGGTATTGGCCGGCATGAACCGGCTGTCGCTGCACCTGGGCCGGCGGCTGGTGGCGCAAGGGGTTCCGGTGCGCGCGGTCGACGAACACCCCGAACGTGCAGCGGAGTTCACGGCGGCCGGCATTCAGGCGGTGGTGGCGGATCCGGCCTCGGCGGAGGGGTTGCGCCAGGCGGGCGCAGAGGACGCCCGCGCGCTGGTGGCGCTGACCAGCGACGAACGCTCCAACCTCGCCGCGGCTCGCCTGGGCCGCGGGGAGTTCGGCATCCCGCGCGCCATCCTCTTCGCAACCAGCCCGGACGGGCTGGCGGAAGCCCGGCAGGAAGGACTGGAGGCGGTGAATCCGGACCTGGCGCCGGTCCTGCTGGTGGAGAGCCTGCTCTCCAGCCCGGCCGCGACCGAGCTCTTCACGGGCGGGGACCAGGACGTGCAGATCCAGGACTTCCTGCTGGCCGGCGGACCCCTGGCGGGCACCGCCCTGCGGGATGCGCCGCTGCCCGCCGGGGTGCTGGTGGTGTCAGTGAAGCGGGGTGCCGAGAAGATCGTACCCCACGGTCACACCGTGCTGCAGCGGGGCGACCTGCTCACCGTGGTCGGCCCGCCCGAGGCGTGGGAGGAGATGCGCCGCCTCACCGGCTGAGCGGACCTGCAGCCTTTCCTTTCCCCCTGTTCAGCCGCGCTGTTTTATTCAGGTAAAGACAGCTTGTTCTGGCAGTTCGTGCCCTCCTATACTGGTCGTGGAGCGAACAGCACCGAGCCGGACAGGAGGAATGATCCCATGCAGCGACCCTGGGCGGAACCGTACAAGATCAAGGCCGTGGAACCCATCCGCATCACGACCCGGGAGTATCGGGAAAAGGCGATCCGGGAGGCCGGCTACAACACCTTCCTGCTGCGCAGCGAGGACGTGTACATCGACCTGCTGACGGACTCGGGGACGAACGCGATGTCGGACCGGCAGTGGGCGGCGCTCATGATGGGCGACGAGGCCTACGCCGGCGCGCGCTCTTTCTACCGCTTCGAGGAGGCGGTGCGTGAGATCTACGGCTTCAAGTACGTGGTGCCCACCCACCAGGGGCGCGGCGCCGAGCACCTGATCTCGCGCATCCTCATCAAGCCCGGCGACTACATCCCCGGGAACATGTACTTCACGACGACCCGCACCCACCAGGAGCTGCAGGGCGGCACGTTCGTCGACGTGATCATCGACGAGGCCCACGATCCCCAGGCCATCCACCCGTTCAAGGGCAACGTGGACATCGCCAAGTTCGAGGCCCTCATCGACCGGGTCGGCGCCGACAAGATCCCGTACATCAACGTGGCGCTCACGGTGAACATGGCCGGCGGCCAGCCCGTCTCGATGGCCAACCTGCGGGAGGTGCGCAAGGTCTGCGACCGGCACGGCATCCGCATGTGGTGCGATGCCACCCGCGCCGTGGAGAACGCCTACTTCATCAAGGAGCGCGAGCCGGGCTACCAGAACAAGTCGGTCCGCGAGATCCTCAAGGAGATGATGTCCTACTTCGACGGCTGCACCATGTCGGGGAAGAAGGACTGCCTGGTCAACATCGGCGGCTTCCTGGCCATGAATGAGGAGTGGATCCTGCAGAAGGCCCGGGAGCAGGTGGTCATCTTCGAGGGCATGCCGACCTACGGCGGCCTGGCCGGGCGCGACATGGAGGCGATCGCACAGGGCATCTACGAGATGGTGGACGACGACTACATCGCCCACCGGATCCACCAGGTGCGCTACCTGGGCGAGCAGCTCCTGGAGGCGGGCATCCCCATCGTGCAGCCGATCGGCGGCCACGCCGTCTTCCTGGACGCCAAGGCCTTCCTGCCGCACATCCCCCAGGACCAGTTCCCTGCCCAGGCGCTGGCGGCGGAACTCTACGTGGAGTCCGGGGTGCGCGCGATGGAGCGGGGCATCGTCTCCGCCGGGCGCGACCCGAAGACCGGCGATCACATCTATCCCAAGCTGGAGCTGGTGCGCCTCACGATCCCGCGCCGGGTCTACACCGACCGGCACATGGACGTGGTGGCATGGGCGGTCAAGCAGCTGTGGGAGCGGCGCGACTCCATCCGCGGGCTGCGCATGGTCTACGAGCCGCCCACCCTGCGGTTCTTCACGGCCCGCTTCGAGCCGATCAGCTGACCGCAGTCAGGCTCAAAGGGCACATGCGAAACGCCAAGAAGGAGGCCCGGCAGCAGACTGCTGGGCCCTCCTATTAATAGAGAGCCAAATCGACGGCGCGCACCGGGATGACCGGCACCATCGCACGGGCCCGCACCGATGCAAAGGAGGCATCCTTCGTGACACAGACATCCGCAGCCGACCTGCTCCCCCCCGCCGAGATCGCGCGGCGCATGGAGCAGCTCGGCGTGACCAAGTGCTCCCTGCCGCCCCACCGCCGCCTGCTCCTCTCCATCGCAGCCGGCGCCTTCATCGCCCTCGGCTGCATTGCGTACCAGGTGGCCCTGGCCGGCTGGCAGGGCAGTTACGGCGCTGGCCAGATTCTGGGCGGCCTGGTGTTCAACCTCGGGCTCGCGCTGGTGGCTCTGGCCGGGGCCGAGCTCTTCACCGGCAACACCCTGATCGTCATGGCCTTCGCCAGCCGGAAGATCAGCCTGCGGCAGATGACCGCCAACTGGGCGACGGTCTGGCTGGGCAACGCGGCGGGCGCGCTGTTCATCGCCCTGCTGGCTTACGGCGCCCAGATCTGGGCCGGCGGCGGCAACCTCGTGGGGCTGAAGGCCCTGAGCATCGGCGCCGCGAAGGCCGCGCTCCCCTTCGGCGTGGCGTTCGCCCGGGGCATCCTGGCGAACATCCTGGTGACCCTGGCGGTGTGGGCCTACTCGGGTGGGCGCACCGCGATCGACAAGATCGCGGCCATGGTCCTGCCCATCACCGCCTTCGTGGCCATGGGCGCCGAACACTCCATAGCCAACCTCTTCTTCCTCCCCTACGCGCTGCTGCTCAAGGCGACGCCGGCGGTGGCGGGCATGCCCGGCGCGCCGGCCGACCTGCTGCCGCACCTCACGCTTTGGGGGGTCGGCCACAACCTGGTTGCCTCCACGCTCGGGAACCTCGTCGGCGGGGCGGTGTGCGTGGGGCTGTTCTACTGGTTCGCCTTCCGCTGGGGTGAGGCCGACACCGCTGGCACCAAGGGCCACCGGGTCGCGTAACCAATCGGCCTGCTTCCACATACCCTGGACCTGAACTCGTATGCGCGAAAGGAGAGGAAGGATGATGCAGCAGCCCGGCATGGCAACCTACGGCCCGCAGGCGCCGGTACCGATGCAGGCGCAGCCGCAGGCTGCACTGGCCGCGCCGGCCCCCTTCCCAGCCAGCCCATTCGGCGGTGCGCAGGCCTTTCCCCCCACCGGCCTGCCGGTCCAGGGCCAGGCGCAGCCCAACCCGGCCCAGTGGCTGACGCAGCAGCTGGTGCAGACGGCCCGGTCGCTGGAACAGCTCTTCCCCGGCTACCAAGCCCTGCTCTCCCTCCTGCTGGAAGCCAGCAACAGCCTCCCCTCGCCGGCCCTCAGCGAGGCGGTGCGCCACGTCGAGGAAGGGCTCTATTACCACGGCGCCACGCTGGGAGCGATCCGGCGGATCCTCTGCGGCGAGGCCAACCCGAGCGTACTTACGAACCTGGCCGCGGGCTTCCACGGGCTCAGCCGTACGCAGCCCCGGGTGCGCGCGGCGGCCGAACAGGTCCTGTCGATGATGCCCTCGGTCCGGCAGACCCTGACCGGCGCGCTGGTGCAGTCCGTCGCCGCGGCGGACGGCCTGCTGGCCGCAGCGGGCAACGCCATCCAGACGCTGGTGGGTCCCCAGGCGTGGGAGGCTGCCCGGGCGACCTGAGGGCCAAAGCGCGCAGGCAGCACAGGGGATGGCACCCCCTGTGCTGCCTGCTGCGCGCCTCCGCGCCGGGACCCCTACTTCTCCGGCTTTTCCTGCTTGTCCTGCTTCTTATATTCGTTCTTGGTCCGCTCCAGCACGATGCGGTATCCGTCAGCCCCGTAGTTGAGGCACTTCTTGACACGACTAATGGTGGCCGTGCTGGCGCCGGTGGCTGCAACGATGTCCTCGTAGGTCATGCCCGCGTCCAGCATCTTCGCCACCTCAAGCCGCTGGGCCAGAGCCTTGATCTCGCCGATCGTGGCGATATCCTCAAAGAAGCGGTAGAACTCCTCCACGTTCTTCAGGGTCAGCATCGCCTCAAACAGCTTGTCCGTCAGCGGATCGCGCAACTTTTCGTTGACCGGCATGCACGGGATCCCTCCCAGCACAGCGCATCTCCAACCCCTCTATTCGCTTTCGCAGGCGAAAACCCCTTTCCCCGGCGATAAGCTGACGCGCTGAACCCCGGGCGGGCGCGGCCGGCTCAGCCCCCCAGGGCGATGGCCAGGAGCCCGGCCACGACGATGAGAACCATGCCGACGGCTGCGCACACCTGAAAGGCGAGCAGGAACGTCTCGGACAGGTACCGGTTGCGGCGCAGCACCACCGACAGCGGCGCCATCACCAGGATGCCCAGGGCCAGGTCGATCACACCCAATCCCAACACCGAAGTCATCCGCCACCGCCCCCTGTTAGCCAATTTTCTGTCTCATCTATATTTTACGTGCGCGGCCCGGGATCCCCTGCTCATCGTTCCCGACCTCACCGGAAATCGACCCGGCCCCGGCAGCGCGCAGAAGGGGTCCTCTCCCGCTTCAGCGGGAGCGGACCCCTCTTCGTTCGCCGCGCGTCCGCAGGCTAACGGCGCGCCGGACCCGCTACTGGAGCTCGAACGTCACCGACACCGTGGCCGTGAAGGTGGTGGTGCCGGCGTACACGGGCACGGGTGCCTGGGCAGCCAGCTTGTCCATCTCCGCACGGACCTCGGCCCACACCATGACCGGGGAGGAGCCCTGATCCTGCACGCTGACCGACTGGACCCGGGCCACCCTGGCGCCGAGTTCGCCGGCCACCAGCTCGGCCTTGGCCTTCGCATCGGCGACCGCCCGCTTCAAGGCCTGCTCCAGCAGCTTGTCCGAGTTCTTCACCGAGAAGTTGATGCCCCGGAGATCGTTGGCCCCGGCCTGAACCGCCACCTGGATCAGTTCCGCCACCTTGTCCAGGTTCTGGGTGGTGATGGAGAGGGTGTTGGTCGCCCGGTAGCCGACCAGCTCCTGGCCGCGCTCCTGCGTCCAGTTGTACTCGGGGCTGAGCTGGAAGGTGCTGGTCTGGATGTCGTCCTCCTTCACGCCCTTGGCCATCAGAGCCTGGCTCACCGCGTTGATGCGCTCGCTGAGGGCATTGTAGGCCTCGATCGGCGTCGGCCTGACCTCGCTGACGCCCACCGTGATGACCGCGGTGTCAGGCTTCACCTCGAGCTGCCCCCGCCCGACCACCGAGATCGTCCGCACCGAGTTGTCTTCCGCCGCCTGGGCCGGGGCAGCCTGGGGCAGGAAGGCGGAGATTCCCAGGATCAGGAGGCCGGCGAGGATCGCTGTAAGCAGACCGTTCCGCAACCTCATAGGGGACCCTCCTTCGCGCGGTGTCTGCCCGTTAGACGGGGGGAGGCCCAGTTCCCGGTTCAAACCTTGCTACGGACGAAATGTCTTCACCGGCGAATCGCCGCTCAATGACCAACCCGCGGCATTCCTGTGCGATCGGGGCCGATCGGATGCGCGGACTTGATCGCGCCCGGCCGCAGCCACTCGGCCCCCGGCCGGCCGACCAGGTGGCCCTGCGCGTAGTCCACCCCGAACTCCCGAACCAGCTCCAGCGTCTCCGCGCGGTCCACGAACTCGGCGATGGTCTTCTGCCCCTGGGACCGGGCCATGGCCACCATGGCCCGCACCAGGTGCTGGTCCGCGTCTTCCATGGGCAGGTTCCGGATGAACGCGCCATCGATCTTGAGGTAGTCGACCGGCAGTTGCTTCAGGAGGTGCAGGCTGGCGAAGCCCGCCCCCACGTCGTCCAGCGCGAACCGGCAGCCCAGCCTGCGCATGGCCGTGATGAAGCGCCGGGCCTGCTCCAGGTCACTGATGGCCGCCGTCTCGGTGATCTCCAGCACCAGCTTGGCCGGGTCGGCGCCGTGGGCCTCCAGCTCCTCCTTGATGAACCGGGCAAGGCCCTGATCAGAGATGGTCTTGCCGGACAGGTTGACCTCGAATGCCTCGATGCCGCTGTCCGGCCCGTGCGCCGCGATGAGCCGGATGGCCTCCCGCAGCACCCAGCGGTCGATCTCCTGGATCAGCCCGAAGCGCTCCGCGCTGGCCATGAAGGCCTTCGGCAGGATCAGCGTTCCGTCCTCGTCCACCAGGCGGAGCAGGAGCTCCACGCGGGTAATCCGGCCCCGCTTCAGGTCGAGGATGGGCTGCGCGTGCAGCACGAACCGGTTGTCCCGCAGCGCCTCCCTGAGCCGCCGGTCCCACGACAGCTTCGCGACCATCTGGGCCCGCTCCTCGTCGGCGCCGTCGTAAACCGCCACGGTGTTGCGGCCCGACTCCTTGGCCCTGTACATGGCGATGTCCGCCTGGGCCACCAGCGCCTCCGCGCTGAGGCCGTGGTCGGGGAAGAACGTGATGCCGATCGAGGCGGTGACCGAAAAGGTGCGCCCCTTCACGTGGAACTGCTCCTGCTGCACCGCCTGAAGGAGCGACTCGGCGACCGCGACCGCCTCCCGGCCGGTGTACGGCATGAGGATGGCGAACTCGTCGCCGCCGTGCCGGGAGGCAATGTCGGTGGGCCTCAGGCGCGCCTGGATGATCTCGGCCACACGCACGAGCACCACGTCGCCGGCGTGGTGCCCGAGCGTGTCGTTCACGTATTTCAGCAGGTCCAGGTCCATCACCAGGACCGCGCCGCGCACCCGGTGGCGCCGCGCCAGATCCAGGTACCGCTCCAGCTCGGCCTGGAAGGCCCGGCGGTTATACAGCCCCGTCAAGGCATCGTAGCTGGCCAGGTCCTTCAGGCCCGCCTGCTCCTGCCTGCGCCCCGAGACGTCGCGCACCTCCACGATGCTGTAGGCCTCGCCCCCATCAAGGAAGGTCCGAGCGGAGACCTCGGCGGTGAACTCCGCGCCGTCCTTGCGACGGGCGGCCACCTCGCATTCCCGGCTCATCGGCGCCGTGGCCCCGTCCCCTCCGCCCTGGAGGCTCGCCTCCCCGCCCGGGACGGCCTCCGGGAGGTTGGGCAGCAGCTCCCGCAGCGGCTTCCCCAGCACCTCCTGCTCGGTGTAGCCGAAGAGCTCCTCTGCCCGGCGGTTGAAGAGGACGATCCGCCGTTCGCCGTCGGTCACGATCAGGGCGGTGGGGGCCGTCGCAATCACCGCCGCCAGCCAGTCGACCTGCGAACTCCCGCGCACCGGCAGGATCGCCGGGGCAGCCAGCAAAGAGAGGTTGATCCCGGCGAAAAAGAGAACGCCCGGCCACCACTGCGCCCACGCCGCAAGGGCAGTGCAGAGCGCAGCCGGCAGGGCAACGAGAACCGCGAGCGGCTGGCGCACATGACGGGCCACCGGGGTGCGCTCCAGCCAGAGCAGGAGGGCGCCACCCACAAAGAACGCCACACCGATGAGCACGCGGGACGGTCCGCTGAACGCCGGTAACGAAACCGCAAACAGACCCGGAGCAAGGAGCAAGAGGAATCCCTGCAGGAGCTGGGCACCGGCCGTGACGCCGGTCAGCCGCCTCGCCTCATCGCCGGTTATGGGACGTAAGCGACGTTTCCCACGGGCCCGAAGCGAAATCACGCAGCATCGACCTTTCGTCTGTCGGGGGCCGCTCCGCGCAAAGAGCGCCCGCTAGGCTCCATGTAATATGCTCAATATACATTGACTCATCAACGTGCAAAACCGTTTCGTGTGCGTAGCAAAATTTTGGACGTCAAACGGGCCCGGCGAAGCGGCCTGCCGGAAAGCCAGTCCGCCGCTCGTTCACAGCGCGCGCCAGCCGATGTCCCGCCGGTAGGTCTTGCCCTCGAACTCGACCCGCTCGGCACCGGCGTAGGCCAGGTCCACCGCTGCCCGCAGGGTAGGCCCCGTCGCCATGATGCCGAGCACGCGGCCGCCGGCCGTCACCACCTGGCCCTCCTCGCTGAAGGCCGTGCCGGCGTGAAAAACGGTGACGCCCACCTGTTCGGCCTCCACCAGCCCGCGGATGGGCAGGCCCTTGGCATACGGACCCGGATAGCCCGCGGAGGCGAGCACGATGTTCACCGCAAAGCCCGGGCGGAAGCGCAGCTCCACCTCGTGAAGCCGCCCCTCCAGACAGGCCTCGATGACCTCGAGCAGGTCGTTTTCCAGCAGGGGCAGCACCACCTGGGCCTCCGGGTCGCCGAAGCGGGCGTTGAACTCGATCACCTTGGGCCCGTCTGCGGTGAGCATGAGGCCGGCGAAGAGGCAACCCACAAACGGCGTCCCCCTGCGGGCCAGCTCCGCGATCGTGGGCTCCAGGATCCGCCGCTGGACCTCATCGGCCACCTCTGCGGTGTAGGCCGGCACCGGGGCGTAGGCGCCCATCCCGCCCGTGTTGGGCCCGGTGTCGCCCTCGCCCACCCGCTTGTGGTCCTGGGCCGCCACCATCTGCTTCACCGTGCGGCCGTCGCTCAAGGCCAGCACAGAGACCTCCTGCCCCTCCAGGAGCTCTTCGATCACCACCCGGCTCCCGGCCTCGGCGAACGCCCGGTCCACCATCGCCGCCCGCAGCGCGGTGCGGGCCTCTTCCCGGCGCATGCACACCTGCACGCCCTTGCCCGCTGCGAGCCCGTCGGCCTTGATCACGACGGGGCCCGGGCGATTCTCGACGTAGGCCAGAGCCTGCTCATAGTCGGTGAAGACGGCATAGGCCGCGGTCGGAACGCCCGCCGCGCTCATGATCTCCTTGGCGTAGGCCTTGGAGGACTCGATGCGCGCCGCGGCCGCCGTGGGGCCAAAGGCCCGGATCCCCGCCTCGGCCAGGGCATCCACCAGCCCCGCCGCCAGCGGAGCCTCGGGGCCCACGATCACGAGATCGACCCCGAGCCGGCGGGCGAGGTCTACCTGACCGGCGATGTCGGTGGCCCCGACGTCGGGGTGGCACCACGCGAACCGCCCGATGCCCGGGTTGCCCGGCGCCACGTGCAGCTCGTCGATGTGCCGGCTCTGAATGGCTTTCCAGGCGAGGGCGTGCTCACGCCCCCCGCTGCCGACGATCAGGACCTTCATTCCTCACATACCTCCCTGATCCCTGCTCCACTCGCCGTTCCCGGGGGCTATGGCTGCCGGGCACGGAAGCGAAGGCGCATCGCAGGGCGCTAAGTTCGAGCTCCGCAGGCAGGCGGCGCGAGCGCAGCGGAGCGAACTGCGGAGCGAGCACGCCCGTCTGCCGAGGAGCATTCCTCTTCAGGGGCGCCCTGGGGTGCCGAGCCCCGCTGCCCGGTCGCTCAGTGCCTGAAGTGCCGCACGCCCGTGAACACCATCGCCAGCCCCAGCTCGTCCGCCCGGGCGATCGACTCCGCATCCCGGATCGACCCACCGGGCTGCACGATGGCGGCG
>QGVE01000205.1 GCA_003242675.1 Bacillota bacterium
CTCGCGGCGTCAACGTTCCTGCAGATGGCGGTGAAGCCCGACATCGTGCACGTCGTCGGCCACACTGAGTACCATCACGCCGCGACGGCGGAGGACGTGATCGAGGCGTGCCAGGTGGTGACGGGCGCCATCCAGCTGGCCCTGCAGGGGCTGCCCGACATGACGCAGGACGAGGCCGTGCAGGCCCGCAAGGAGGAGCTGGTGCGGGAGGCGAAGCTGCTCCTGGAGGCGATCGCCGATCTGGCGCCGCCCGACGTGGCCGATCCGCTCACCCACGCCCCCACCCTGGCGGCCGCTGTGCGCGCCGGCCTGCTGGACGCCCCGCACCTGATGGGCAACCCGGCGGCCAGGGGCCAGGTGGCCGTGAGCTTCGCGGACGGGGCGTGCCGCGCGGTGGATCGGCGCACCGGGCGGGTGCTCACGGAGGCGGAGCGCATCGCCCTGCTGTTGGCGAAGGAGATCGTGTAACAAGGAGGTCGGTGTATTGAGCGGGATCGCTGGGATCCTCGGAAAGGCGGATGAGGCCCGCATCGCGCGGATGCTGGCGGAGCAGGGGCACCGGGGGCCCGACGGTCAGGGCATCTGGATTGCAAAGTCTGGTTTCGGCCTGGGACATCTTCGTCTGGCCACCGTCGACATCGCCGGCGGTGGCCAGCCGCTGTCCAACGAAGACGGCAGCCTATGGCTGGCGATGACCGGCGCCATCTACAACCACCACGCCCTCCGGCGGGAGCTGGAAGGGCGCCATGCGTTCCGGACCCGGTCGGATGCCGAGGTGGTGCTGCACCTGTTCGAGGAGATGGGCCCCGCCTGCGTGGAGCGGCTGGACGGGATGTTCGCGGCCGCCATCTGGGGCGAGTCGGCGGGACTGTTTCTGGCCCGGGATCCCCTGGGGATCCAGCCGCTCTACTGGGGGAAAGATGAGGTCGGCAATCTGCTCTTCGCCTCGGAGATCAAGGCCCTCATCGGGGAGGTCAGGGAGGTGCGGGAGTTCCCGCCCGGCCACCGGTGGCGCGTGGGCGAGCCCCTGGAGGCCTACGCGCGGCTCCCCGCCCACAAGGAGGAGCTGACGGACCCGGATCAGGCGGCGCTGGTGCTGGACCGCGTGCTGCACAGCGCGGTGCGCAAGCAGCTGGCGGCGGATGTGCCGGTGGGCTGCCTGCTCAGCGGCGGCCTCGACTCCAGCCTGATCACGGCCCTCGCCCGCCAATATGTCGAGGGGGAGCTCCACACCTTTGCCGTGGGGCTTGAAGGGTCGGCCGACCTGGAGCAGGCCCGCCGGGTGGCCGACGCGCTGGGCACCGTCCACCACGAGCGGGTGCTCACGGAGGAGGATGTGACGTCGGCCCTGCCCCGTGTGATCGATGCCCTGGAGTCCTGCGACCCGGCCCTGGTGCGGAGCGCAGTCGCCACCTACTACGTGGCCGAGCTGGCGGCCGGGCACGTGAAGGTGGTTCTCACGGGGGAGGGCGCCGACGAGCTGTTCGGCGGGTACGATTACCTCACGGCGTGGGCGTCCGATGCCAAGGCGCTGGGCGCCGAACTGTGGGCCATCACCGCCGCCATGCACAACACCAACCTGCAGCGGGTCGACCGCATGACCCAGATCCACGGGATCGAAGGGCGTCTGCCGTTTGCGGACCAGGCGGTGGTGGATCTGGCCTTCCGGATCGACCCGCGCCTGAAACTGCGGGACGGCGAGAGCAAGTGGATTCTGCGGCGGGTTGCGGAGCAGTACCTGCCGCCCGAGATCGTCTGGCGCGACAAGCAGAAGTTCGCCATCGGCTCGGGCGTCGCACCGCTGCTGGAGCGCCATGCGGCCGAGGCCGTGACGGACCAGGAGTTCCGCACGGCGCGCACCCCCAAAGGGATCCCGTTTGCCTCGAAGGAGGAGTTGCTGTACTGGACCCTGTTCCGGGAGCGTTACGGCCGGGCGGACGTGCTGGCGCTGATGGGCCGGAGCCGCAGCCTCAATCCGGGGCAGCGGTGGGTTGGAGCCCTGTGACAGCCGGTGCGATAAGGCGGATGGCTACTTGCCCCTTCTTTCGCGCAGATTTATCATGGTAAAAGACTCTGTTGAGGAGGACTGTCGTGTGGCCAGCGCTTACGTCATTCCGGGGCTTGTGGCCATCCTGCTTATGGTCCTGACCCTTCCGTTCGCTTTAAAGGCGGTTGAGCACCAGCTCGAGATCTTTCTCTTCATTATGGGCGTGGCAGCGGCGCTGGTCAGCGGCGTGATGGATCAGCACCTCATCATCAAGGCCCTCGAGGAGCCGATCATGATCACGGCGGCCGTCCTGATCGCCGGCATCCTGTTCAAGGTTTCCCAGAGGGCGCTGCAGGCGGGCATCCGGGCGGTCCTCCGGGTGGTGCCGTTCCCGGTGTTCGTGTTCCTGCTCGTCACCCTGCTGGGTCTGGTCTCCAGCGTCATCACCGCCATCATCGCGTCGCTGGTGCTGGTGGAGGTCATCAGCGCCCTCCGGCTGGACCGGAAGACGGAGGTCAACCTCGTCATCCTGGCCTGCTTCAGCATCGGCCTCGGCGCGGCCCTGACGCCGCTGGGGGAGCCGCTGGCGACGATCGCGATCTCGAAGATGGGCGGGGACTTTTGGTACCTGTTTCGCACCATTGGCGTCTACATTGTGCCGACAGTGATGGCCATTGGGCTCTTCGGCGCCTTCTTCCTGAAGCGCCAGCCGGTGGCAGCCGTGTCCGGTGCAGGGCCCGACCTGGTGCAGCCGGAAACCGGCGAGGAGACGTACAAGGACGTGGTCATCCGCGCCCTGAAGATCTACCTCTTCGTGATGGCCTTGACGTTCCTGGGGGAGGGCTTCAAGCCCCTCATCGACCGGTACGTGCTGGGCCTGCCCAGCGCCGCCCTCTACTGGATCAACATGATCTCGGCGGTGCTGGACAACGCGACGCTGACGGCGGCAGAGCTCAGCCCGGCGATGGTGCCTGCGCAGGTGAGGTCGGTCCTGATGGGCCTGCTCATCAGCGGCGGCATGCTCATCCCCGGCAACATCCCGAACATCGTGTCGGCCAGCAAGCTGAAGATCGGCTCGCGCGAGTGGGCCCGCACGGGCGTGCCGCTCGGGCTGGCGTTGATGGTGATCTTCTTCTTCGTCGTCGCGCTCTAG
>QGVE01000073.1 GCA_003242675.1 Bacillota bacterium
CGCGTCCTTTGTCTCAAACACCGCGCCCTGTCCCCGTTGTTCACGCGGGGACGGGATCCCCCCGCGGGGATGATTCCCTCATTGTTGTAAGAGAGCAGGATGTGGCGCGCCCGCGCCCGCTGGATCAGCCGGGTCAGGTGCTGCCCGGCCGTCGCCCGTCGGGAGTAGGCGGACTTCAGCCCGTCGCGGGCGAACTTGCGGGTCTTGCCGTAAAGGCGCGGCTTCTCCCACCGGGCGATGTTCTCCAGGACGTGATAGTTGTCGATGTACTGCCGGGTGTTGTAGGGCGGGTCGAGGTAGAGCACGTCGGCCTCCATGAGGTCGATCAGTAGGTCCGCGTCGCCGCAGTAGACCCGGTTCGTCTCGGACTCCACCACCTGCGGCAGGGCCAGTTCCAGCGGCTTGTAGACCATCGCGTCCACGAGGTGCGTCCCGTCCTCCGCATACGGCTCCGAGCCCAGGTGCTTCAAGAAGGCGTCGTACTGGCCGCAGGTGTTGGCCACCTTGTCGGCGGCGTAGATCAGGCTGGTGAGCAGCACCGCCTCCTCCTGCTCCCCGACGATCCCCTCCGCCCGCCACCGGGCGATCTGCTCCCGGATCGCGTCGATGCGGCCGGCGTTCTCCTCCGTAAAATACGTGCCGCCGTATTCCCGCCAGCAGTAGCCCCGCTCCGGCGGGAGCGCGTTCAGGTGGTCCAGCCACTCGGCGACGCGGTCCCAGCGCACCTCGCCCGGACGGCCGCCCAGGAAGCACCGGGCGGCGACGTAGTTGTGGTAGAGGTTGTCGGCGGCCGTGACGGTCATCCCCCGGGCGGCGAAGTGGTAGGCCACGACCGCTGAGCCGGTAAACGGGTCGGCCAGGGACCGGGCCTCGGGCGCCCGCTCCCGCACCACCTGTTCGATGAACGGCAGCAGGCTCTGCTTGCTGCCGATGTACTTCCGGTTCTGCACCCAGAGCGGCTTCACCGGGTCCCCCTCTTTCGTCATTCCTTGCGCAGCACCAGGATGTTCTGGTGGACCATCGAGGGAATGAACTCGTACCGGTAGCCGTAGACGTGCAGCTTCTTGGAAACGTCGTACCAGATCAGGTTGGCCTTCAGGACCAGGCCCAGCGACTCCAACAGCCAGGCCAGCTCCGCGGAGAGCATGTGGTAGCGGCCGGAGTGGTACATGTCCCCGATGAAGACCACCATGTACCGCCGCGGCCGCAGGAGGCGCAGGGCCGCCGCGAACACGGTACGCATGGTGTCCAGCCACTCTTCCTTGCCCTCCATCCCGGTCGCTTCCGTCCCCGCGCCGTCCGGGGAGAAGGGCGAGAGCTTGGAGCGGCGCGGCTCCACGGCCGGGCCGCCGGCCCGCTTGAACTTCCCCTTTGACCGGCGCCGCCGGTCCATGTTCCAGTAGGGGACGTCGGTCAGCACCAGGTCAAAGGACTCCGGCGCGAACCCGGCGAGGACGGTGCGGCTATCGCCGCAGATCGCCTCCTGCTCCGGCAGCCCTTCCAGCCGGCAGACCTCCCGGTAGATCTCGATCCAGCGGGGGTTGATCTCCACGCCCACGGCCTGCCGGCCCGATATCGTCGCGCCGAGGAGCGTCCCGCCCACGCCCATGAAGGGATCCAGCACGCGCTCGCCGGCTTTGGTGAACGTGCGGATCAGGTCCGCGCACAGCTCCGGCGGCTTCTGCCCGCCGTGCTGGCTGCGCAGCGCGAACTGGAAGGAGGGCGGGTAGCTCTTGTTGATCACGGACCGGGTGGCGAATACCCACTCCTTGCCGGTCAGGTCGTTCAGCCGGTTGTCCGTGTGGTAGATGCCCCGCTCGCCCATGTCAATGTGATGGGGTTTTAGCTCCCTCGGGTCGCGGCTCGTCGCTGCCACCCCCCGGACGTGCCGTGCTGCCTAATACTATATCCGAACGAATGAAGGGGGTAAAGAAATCGGCAGGCGGGCCGCAGCGGTGGTATGGCCGCCCATTGCGCTGGAGAGAATAGCCGCAGGTGCTGTTACGTACCGCATCGGGAGGGAAACCTGTGCAGGCACCGGATTACCTGAGCCCCTTCACGGACCTGGCCCTGGAAGCCACCGCCGCGGCGCGGGGTGACGCCGGCAGGGAACTGCCGGGGGTGGTGATGCGCGAGCAGCGGTACGACGCCGCCACCGTCTCCTGGGTCGAGGTGCAGCCGGGCATCGGCGAGCAGACCATCGGCAAGCCGGCCGGCAACTACGTGACCATCGACGCGCCTCAGCTCCGCCGCCGGAACCGGGACCTGCAGGAGCAGGTGGGCAAGATCCTGGTGGAGCAGCTGAACAAGCTCCTCAAGCTGAAGGAGGACGACACGGTCCTGGTGGTGGGGCTGGGCAACTGGAATGCGACGCCCGACGCGCTGGGACCCCGGGTTACGGAGAAGCTGATGGTCACCCGCCACCTGCGGGAGTTCGTGCCGGCGGACGTGGCCGGCGGCCTCCGGGCCGTGGCGGCCATCGCGCCCGGCGTCCTGGGCACAACCGGGATTGAGACGGCCGAGGTGATCCACGGCATCGTGGAGCGGATCAAGCCGGCGGTGGTGATCTGCATCGACGCCCTGGCGGCGCGATCGGTGGAGCGGATCGGCACGACGATCCAGATCGCCGACACCGGCATCGCCCCGGGCGGCGGCATCGGCAACCAGCGGCAGGCCCTGAACCGGGAGACCCTCGGCGTGGACGTCATCGCCATCGGCGTTCCCACCGTCGTGCACGCCACCACCATCGTGCTGGACGCCTTCGAGGCCGTGGCCCAGAGCTTCGCCGGCACCAAGCCCTTCTTCCAGCTCTTCAGCTCCCGGGAGGAGCGGCAGAAGCTGCTGAGCGAAGTGCTCTCGCCGGCGGTCGGCGAGCTGGTGGTGACGCCCAAGGAGATCGATGAGCTGACCGAGGACATGGCCAAGCTGATCGCCGGCAGCCTCAACGCGGTGCTGCACACCAGCGTGACCGCCCAGGACCTCATGCGCTACCTCAATTGAGAAGGAGGCAGAAGCGGTGCTCCGCTCCTGCCTCCCGCATCCGGTCAGAACTGGCCGCCGGTGCCGCCAGTGCCGCCGGTCCCGCCGGCGAGCTGCTGCTCGGCCAGGGAGATCATCTTCTTGACCATGTACCCGCCGACCGAGCCGTTGACCCGGCTGGGCAGGTCGCCCTTGTACTGCTGGGCGTAGTTGTGGATGCCGAGCTCGGCCGCGGTCTGCTGCTTCAGCTGCTCCATGGCGGCCCGGGCCCGGGCAACCACGTGCTGGTTGTTGCTGTCGCCCGTCTGCGAGGTCGTCTGGCCGGTGGTACCCGTGCCGAACACGTTGGCCATCTTGGCTCCTCCTCCCGAAAGCTACCGCAGAGTCGTTACCGGATCGTGCTGGTCCCCGTGCCGCCGGAAAGCTGCTGCTCGGCCAGGGCGATCATCTTCTTGACCATGTACCCGCCGACCGAGCCGTTGACCCGGCTGGGCAGGTCGCCCTTGTACTGCTGCGCGTAGTTCGCGATGCCGAGCTCCGCCGCCGTCTCGTTCTTCATCTGCTCCAGCGCGGCGCGGGCCTGGGAAACCAGGATCGAGTTGTTGCTGCTCCGGCTGCTGTTGTTCGCCATCGAGACTCTCCTCCTTGCTGTGTTGTGGGATCATCGGAACGGTGCCCGGGCGCTACCGGAAGGTCCCGGTGCCGCCCGACAGCTGCTGCTCGGCGAGGGCGATCATCTTCTTGACCATGTACCCGCCGACGGAACCGTTGACCCGGCTGGGCAGGTCGCCCTTGTACTGCTGCGCGTAGTTCGCGATGCCGAGCTCAGCCGCGGTCTCGTTCTTCATCTGCTCCAAGGCAGCCCGGGCCTGCGAAACGAGAATCGAGTTATTGTTGCCTGGCATCGATCTGTGCCTCCTGTTATTGTCGTTGCCTGTAATCTGCATCGAAGTCGTCAACCTCATGCGAGGAATCTGTTCCCAGGGGTGCGCCGGCGCCGTTCTGCCCGCCTGATCGCGCCGACCGGCGCGGCGGGCTGAAGCGGAGAGGGCTCACCCCTACCAGCGCGCCAGCGCCGCTGCAGCGGGCTTTCCCGCTGCAGCGGCGCTGGTCAGCACCTGCCGCGTCCGGCGCTGCGCCGGGCGGCGCTATTTTCTGGGGCTACTTCTTCCACTTTTTGCCCCGGCCAGGGTGCTTGTCCTTGCTTTGGCCGTTGCCCTTGCCGGACTTCCACCCGTTGCCGACGCCGCTACGGTCGGCGTCATCGTCGTCGTCATCATCGTCGTCATCGTCGTCGTACCGGTCATCGTCATCGTCGTCCCGGTCATCGTCCCGAACGCCTTCCCGGGCGCCCTTCGGGTCATCGTCCCGGCCGTCCTTCCAGCCGTCGGCCCGGTCGCGACACCGCCAGTCGCCCTTCCACCAGGGCCAGCCGTCGGTGAGGTCCAGGCCGAACAGGGCCAGCAGCTCCTTGGCGGCCTGCGGGTGGATGAACTTGCCCGCAAACTTGTGCACATGGTGGACGAAGGCGGCCCAGTTGCCGTTCATCGCCTTCGCCTTCAGGGCCTGCAGGTGGCCGTGGTGGATCTTGCCCTCCCACTTGGCCAGCAGCGCGAGCACCTGCTGCCGCAGGGCCACGTCGTCGGTCGCCGGCCCATCGCCCGGCTCTTCCGCGGGCAGGTCCACCACGGCGAAGGTCACCTGTGCCTCGGCGGCGTTGCCCGCCCGGTCCGTGGCGCGCACGGTCAGGGTGTGTTCGCCCTCGGCCAGCCGGGCCAGGTTGATCCGGGAGCCGGTAAAGGCATCACCGTTCAGCTCCACGACGACCTGCCCGGCGTCGACTCCGGCCAGCCGGTCAGCCACCCGGTAGGCGACCTCCAGTTCGCCCTCAGCCGGGTACGTCTCCCCATCGACAGGCGACGTGATGCGGATCGTCGGAGCGGTCTGGTCCACGGTGAACACGACGGCGCCGGAGGGCTCCCCCTTGCGCTCGCCGTAGCGGGCCGCGACCCGGTAGGACCAGCGGCCCTCGCCCGGCACCACGTCCCGGTACTGGGTCACGTCGGCCGCGGTGGTGCCGATCAGCACGAACTCCCCGTCGCCCTCCGCCCGGTAGACGTTATAGCCGGTCACGCCCTCGGCCAGCGGGGGCTCCCACGCAAAGCGCACCGTCAGGCTGTTGGTGACGGCGGACTTCGTGATCATCGTCGGGGCATCGCTCGGCAGCCGGCTGTCCACGGCGAACGAGACGGTGGCCCGGCCCACGTTGCCGGCCCGGTCGGTGACCAGCACCTCCAGCGTGTGGGAGCCGTCCGCCAGGTCGGCCAGCGGGATCACCGGCGTGTCGAGCAGCCGCCCGTCCAGGAAGTAGGCGACGGCGTCCTCACCGTACCCCGCGCCTTCATCCTTCACCCGGATCTGCACGGCCAGCGAGCCCGCCGGGCGGTAGGTCTCGTCGGCCTTCGGCGTGCGGATGACCACCTCCGGCGCCGTGCTGTCCTTGATCACCTTCACCGGTTCGGCACGCCGGCTCAGGTGGCCGACCTGGTCCTGCGCCACGACCGTGTACCAGTATGTGCCGTCGGCTTCCAGCCGATCCTCGAAATACGTCAGCCCGGCTTCCACATAGCCGAGGAAGGTCGCCGGATCCTCGCCCTCGGAGCGATACACCAGGTAGCGGTACAGGTCCTCGGCCTCCGGCGCGGTCCACGTCAGGGACACCGCCCCGTCCTGCGTGATCGCCGGCTCCGCGGTCAGGTCGGTGGGAGCGGCCGGCCCCTCGGTGTCCTCCGCCAGTTCGTCTCCGTTGGCCGGGTCATCATAGCGCACCGACCGCCAGGCCGTGGGGGCGCTCCGGTTCCCGTCAGCGTCGACCGCGACCACCGCGTAGCGGTAGACGCCCTCCGCGGGCAGCAGATCGGCAGCCGTCAGTTCCGTGGTCGCCATCCAGAACGTGGTCTCATCGACGGCCGGATCGGAAGCGGCCTGGCCGTAATGCCGGTGAACCTCGTAGTGGCTCACCGCCCCGCTCCGGGGGTGCGTCCACTCCAGATCCACGTGGCCGTCTTCCGTCACCCGTTCGGGCACGATCGTCAGGTTCCGGGGAGCAGCGGGACTGGTGCCATCGGCCGCCAGCACCACAGGGGCCCCGATCGCCACCGCCACAGCCAGCGCGGTCGCCGCGGCCACGCCCCTGTGTACCGGCAAGGGCAGGAGCTTCGTACGCATGCACGGATTCCCTCCTCTGATCCTGCGATCACTAGACGGGTTCGTGCAGCGCACAGCCGTTTGTGTGGGTCTCTCCCCGATTCCGCACCTGATCCCCCGCACACCGCGGACCAAATTTACATAACATGAGCACCGGCGGCCGCACCCTCCCGGACCGTGCGCCGCACGGCGGGCGCCGTGCGTGCCGACCAGTGCACGAGGGAGAGATGCACGTGACAAGCAGGAGCGTTCTGCGCCAGCTGCGGCAGCTGTTCCGCATCGTTCGCCGGCTCGACCGCATGGGCGTCTCCGAGAACCTGATCCTGGCAGTGGTCTTCTTCGCTCTCTCCCGCGACGACGAGGGCTCCCTCGCCGGAATCATCGGGGAGGCCGACCGTTCCGGCTACCAGGACGATGGTTCCGGCTACGAGGACGACTAGACAGCAAGGGGGCGGGGGATCACCCCCGCCCCTCTTCGCACGCGCCGGCCTGCCAGAGCGCCCGCATCTCCTCCGACCGGGCCAGCAGCTCGTCCAGCGTCCCGCGGTCGGCGACCCGACCGTCCTTCAGCAGGATGATCTGGTCGGCCCGCCGCAGGGCGGACTCCCGGTGGCTGACTACCAGGCAGGTGACGTCCCGCTTCTGGAACAGCCGCTCCCACAGGATCTGCTCGGTCTCGACGTCGAGGGCGCTGGAAAGGTCGTCCATGATCAAGAGCTCCGGCCTTCGCAGGAACATGCGGGCGGCGGCGGTGCGCTGGATCTGCCCGCCCGAAAGCCGCATGCCCCGGGGTCCGACGCGCGTCTCCAGCCCGCCTTCCATCGCGGCCAGATCCCGCTCCAGCACCGCGTCGTAAACCGCCGCCGCGACCTCCTCGTCCGTCGCCTCCAACCCCATGCGGATGTTGTCCGCGAGGGTGCCGCTGAGGAGCACCGGCACCTGCGGCGCCGCGGCGCAGCGGGGAGGCACCATGAAGGAGCCGGGGTCGGCGACGCGCTGGCCGTTCCAGTAGATCGCGCCGGCCTGCGCCGGCAGGAGGCCCATGAGCACGCGCAGGAGCGTCGTCTTGCCGGAGCCCACCCGGCCGGCGATCACGGTGAAGCTGCCCCGGCGAATGGTCAGGCTCACACCCTCGATGCCCCGGCCGCTCTCCGGGTAGCGGTAGGTCAGCCCCTCCACGCGCAGTTCCCGGAGCGGCTCCGCGGGCGGGGGCGGCGGCGCCGGCGGCACGGGCACGGGGCCGCGCAGCGGGATCTCGGCGCGCTGCAGGAGGCGCGCCGGCGGGGCGCCCTGAAGCAGGGCCAGCAGCCGGTCCTTTGCGACGCCCGTCTGCCGGTACAGGGCGAGCCAGCGGCCGGCGAAGTGGGTGAAGTCCGCGACATAACCCAGGTAGTACACGAACAGGGCGAACTCGCCGACGCTGAACTGGCCGGCGGCCATCGTGCGCGCCCCGAGCAGCAGGATGAGGCCGGTGCCGACCGACGAGGCGTTCACCGCGATGGACTCCAGCACCTGGGTGAGGAGCCGGTCGGCCACCATCGCCTCCCGGCGCTCGTCGTTCAGCCGGCGCAGGTGGGCGATCACCCGCGACTCCGCCCCCGCCACCTGCACGGCCTGCACGGCGCTGAACAGCTCCGCGATGAGCCCGGTCACCCGCGCGGTGGCCTCCCGGCTCCGGCGCCGGTTCTGCAGGATCCGCTTGCCGACCGCCCGGGTGACGACCAGCACCAGCGCCAGGGGCAGGAAGACCAGCACCGTCAGCCGGGCGTCGATCCGCAGGAGCATCCAGAGCGCCACCACGGCGAACGCGGTCTGGCCCACCACGTCGACCAGGAAGTCGGCCGTCTCCTCCGCCTGCAGCACGTCGTCGCGCAGCCGGTTCAGGACCTCGCCGGGCGGCTCCGGCAGGGCGGCGGCCCCCGGCATCTCCAGGATGCGCTCCAGCACGTTGCGCCGCAGCAGGTTCGCCATGGACTCCCGCCCCGTGACCGACGCGACGAAGCCCGCCGCCAGCGCCATGGCGCGCGCCAGGGCTGCGGCCACCAGTAAAGCGATGATCGCCCAGGGATCCAGCGCCACGGGCGCCGTCCCCGTCAGCCGGTCGAAGAACGCCTGGGTCAGCAGGCCGGGCAGGACCGGCAGCAGGTAGGCCGCCGTGAAGGAAGCCACGGCCGCCAGATAGACCCAGGGGCGGAAGGTGATCAGGCCCCAGACGAAACGCCAGGTGGACATCACACCAGCACCTCCTGCAGCCCCGTCCGCAGCAAGCGGGAGAAGCGGGACTCCGGATCGGCGGCCAGCGCCGCGCGCGGGCCGTGCTCCACCACCCGGCCGTCTTCGAGGATCAGGATGGTGTCGGCCCGCTCCACCGTCGCCAGCCGGTGCGCGATAATGATGCCCGTCCGTCCCTCCAGCAACCGGTCCACCGCCCGCTCGATCAGCGCCTCCGTGGCGGGGTCGAGGCGGGACGAAGCCTCGTCGAGGATCACCAGGCCCGGGTCGGCCAGGAAGACCCGGGCCAGGGCCAGCAGCTGGGCCTCACCGGCCGACAGGCCTCCGCCTCCCGACTCCAGGGGGGTATCCAGGCCCTGGGGCAGCGACCGGAGCCAGGGCCCCAGCCCGAGCTCCTCGAGCACGGCCAGCAGCCGCTCGTCGCTGATCTCGCGGGAGAAGAACGTCAGGTTGTCCCGCACCGTGCCGGCGAACAGCTGCACGTCCTGCGTCACGAACCCCACCCGCGAGCGCACCCCGGCCACGGTGGCCTCCCGCAGGTCCACCCCGCCCAGGCGCACGGCGCCCTCATCGGGGTCGTAAAAGCGCAGGAGCAGCCGGGCGAGGGTCGACTTGCCGCTCCCGGTGCGGCCCAGGAGCCCCACCACCTCGCCCGGCTCCACTCGCACGCAGATGTCCCGCAGCACCGGAGCGCCGGGCTCGTAGGCGAACGTCACGGCGTCCAGCTCCACGGAGAGGGGACCGGGGGGAAGCGGGCCCCCCGGCCCGTCCGGCACGCGGGTGCGCAGGCGGAGCAGCTCCTCCACCCGGTCCACCGCGGCCCCCGCCCGCTGCAGCTCCTGCAGGTGCGCCCGGATCTGCTCGATGGGCCGGCGCAGCAGTTCGGTGTAGTGGAAGAGCAGGTAGACCGTGCCCACGGTCACCCGGCCCTGGGCGTACAGCCAGGCCCCGACGCCCAGCGACAGCGCGGCTCCGGCCGCGAACGTCACGATGGACGCGCCCCACGTGAGGCAGAACGCCATGCTCGCGGCGAGGTTCTGGCGGTAGAACTCCTGAACGTTGTGCAGGAACCGGTGCAGCACGTGGCTCCGGGCGCCGCTGGCCTGAATCGCCTCCGTGCCCGACAGCACCTCCCCGAGGTAACCGTAAAACTCGGCGGAAGCCTGCCGCTGCCGCGCCCACACGGGGACGGAGAGCTCGTGAAGCTTGCCGAGCAGCCAGAGCGTAAAGGCGGCGAAGAGCGTCATGGCCACCCCGGCTCGCCAGTCCTCCCGGAACAGGAGCAGCAGGATGCCGGCCAGGAGGGCCAGGTTGGCGAGCACGCCGATGAAGAGCTGCGAGAAGAACTGGGACAGGGCCGTCACGTCGCCATCGATGCGCTCGACCATCTCC
This sequence comes from Bacillota bacterium, assembly GCA_003242675.1. Next base: position 9,811 of record QGVE01000073.1, read on the forward strand.
CCCGGCGTGCGGCTCTTGTGGAAGCCCAGGTCCAGGCGCAGGCAGTGCTCGGCCAGGTCTGCCCGCAGCTCGTTGGTGGCCCGCCAGGAGACCGACTCGCTGAGGTACCGGGCGAGCACGCTCACGGCCTGCGCGGCGAACGCCAGGCAGATGAACAGCAGGGCCAGCGCAACCAGGGAGGGACCGCCCGCCACCTGACCGGCCGCCGTGTCCAGGAAACGCCTGAGGATCTGGGGGTTGATGAGCTGCAGCCCGATGCTCGTGACCAGCAGCAGCGCGAGCCACGCCATCTGGGCCCACTGGGGCCTCAGGTAGCGAAAGAGCAGCCGCAGGTACCTGCGGAGCGGGATGTTCATGGGAACTCTCCTCCTGCCTGGTCGGTATCGGAGAGAATTCGCCGCCCCTTCCCAATTACCTGTCTAGTACATTTATTTCGATGCACGATTGTATGCCACTGGAACAGATCCGGCGCGCACGGTAGAATGGACGGTAATCGGAATGGAGGAGGCGTCTTTCGCGATGAACAAGCTGCGTGTGGCTGTGGTCGGGTACGGCAACGTCGGGCGCTGCGCCCTGGAAGCGGTTCAGGCGGCGCCGGACATGGAGCTGGCGGGCGTAGTCCGCCGGCAGGTGCCTTCCGCCATCCCGCCTGAGCTCGCCGGCGTGCGGGTGGTCACGGACATCGGCGAGCTGGGGGACGTGCACGGGGCCCTCCTGTGCGTCCCGACCCGGTCGGTGCCGGAGTATGCCGAGATGCTGCTCCGCAGGGGGATCCATACCGTAGACAGCTACGACATCCACGGCGACCTGGCCGACCTCCGCCGCCGGCTCGACCCCGTCGCCCGGGAACACGGTGCGGTGGCGGTGATCTCCGCCGGCTGGGACCCCGGGACCGACTCGATCATCCGCGCCGTGCTGGAGTTCATGGCTCCCCGGGGCATCACGTACACGAACTTCGGGCCGGGCATGTCCATGGGCCACACGGTCGCGGTGAAGGCCATCCCCGGGGTGCGGGACGCGCTGTCGATCACCATTCCCGCCGGCATGGGGGTGCACAAGCGGGCGGTCTACGTGGAGCTGGAACCCGGGGCCGATTTCGCGGCGATCGAGCAGGCGATCAAGGCCGACCCGTACTTCGCCAAGGACGAGACCCGCGTGACGCAGGTGGAGTCGGTCAGCCAGCTGATGGACGTCGGACACGGCGTGGTCATCGACCGCAAGGGCGTCTCCGGGGCCACCCACAACCAGCTGTTCCGGTTCGAGATGCGCATCAACAACCCGGCGCTCACCGCGCAGGTCATGGTCGCCGCGCTGCGGGCCGCCGCCCGGCAGAAGCCGGGGTGCTACACGCTGATCGAGATCCCGGTCGTCGACTTTCTGCCGGGGGATCGGGAAGTGTGGATCCGAAAGCTGGTATAGCGCGCGGGAACCCCCCGCCCGGCAAGGGCGGGGGGTTCACACCTTATGGCGCCACGGCCTTCGCTGGACGCGGGCCTGTCGCTCCCGGCTCGTTCGGCGTGGACTCCGCGCCGTTCGTCCCCGGCACCAGCAGCCGGAAGCGGCCCACCTCGGCGGACGCCGCCTCGGCGACGGCCGCCAGCTCCGAGGCCGAGGCGGCCAGCTGCTCGGTGGCGGCGGCGTTGGACTCGGCGATGTTGGAGAGTCGCCGCGCGTGCTGGCCGATCTGCTGCATGACGGCCCCCTGCTCCTCGATGGCCGCGGCGATTCGCGACAGCAGTTCGTGGCTCTCCCGGGCCGCCTGCTCGATGCGATCCATCTCGCCGCTCACCGCCGCCACGCTTTCGGCCGCCCGCCTGGCCTCCTCCACGGCCTGCTGGACCAGGGCGTTGATCTCCTTGGCCGACTTGCTGGAGTTGGCGGCCAGGTGGCTCACCTCCTGGGCGACCACGGCAAAGCCCTTGCCGTGCTGGCCCGCCCGGGCCGCCTCGATGGCCGCGTTGAGCGCCAGCAGGTTGGTCTGCGATGCGATCTCCTCGATGACGCTGGTGAACTTGCTGATCTGCTGGCTGCTGGCGGCGATGGCCTGCACCATCGAGACCATCTGCGCCATCGCCTCACGGCTGGTCCGCACGATGTCCACGGTCTCACTGGACTTGTGGCTGGCGGCCTCGGCATCGCCGGCCAGGCTGGCAATCGTGGCCCCCGACTCCTGGACGGCGCGCGTCACTTCCTCCACCGTCAGCATCTGCTCCTCGGCGCCCGCAGCAATCTGCGCTGCGGCCTGGCTGTTCTCCTCGGCGGCGCAGGCCACCTGGTGCGCATGGTTCTGCAGGGCGGTGAGCGTCGCCGACAGCGCGGCGAGCGCCTCATTGTACTGGTTGATGAGGACCGCCAGGTCGCCCTGGGCCTCATGCGTCACCGTCCGGGTGAGGTCGCCCCTGGCCAGGGCCTGGACCGAAGCCCCCATCTCCTGCAACAGCTCGGCCAGCCGCGCCGCCATCTGCGCCGCCCGCTCCTGGGCCAGACGGAAGTGGCCCTCGCCTGTGACGGACATCTGACGCGCATTCAACCGCCCTTCGGCGAGCGCCGCCAGCTGGGCGTTCAGCGCCGCGATGGTGGACTCGACCTGCTCCGCCATCCGGTTGGCCGACTCCTTGATGCGCCCCAGCTCTCCGGGCAGCGTGACGGTGATGCGCCGTCCGAACTCGCCGCGCGCCAGCCCGTCCAGCATCTGGCTGGTGTCGGCCAGGGCGACCTCCACCCCGTCGAGGGCGATGTTGATGGACCGGGCGATCTCCGCGTAGCGGGACCGCCCGGGCAGATCGAGGCGCGCCGTGAGGTCGCCCTGCTCGAAGGCCTTCGCCACTTTGGCGAGCGCTTCGAGGGGCCGGGTCTGCCACTGGTACATCAGCAGGCCCAGGCCCGCGCCGACGAGCCCGCCGATGCCGGCGATGGCCCACAGCGCGGCCGGCGGCAGCCCCACCGTCCCCGCCACGGCCATGCCGAAGGCGACCGCTGCCGGCCAGGCGAGCATCAGCAGGACCTGCCCGAAGGTGCCCAGCCGATCGCCGAGGCTCTGGCGCCGCCGCAGGGTGCCCAGGGTGTCGACCTTCTCGCCGGCGCGGACCCGCCGGTAGAGCTCCTCGGCCTGCCGGATCTCCTCGCGGGTGGGCTTGCGCCGCACCGACCGGTAGCCGACGACCTTGCCGCCGACGACCACCGGCGAGACAAAGGCCTTGACCCAGTAGTGGTCGCCGTTCTTACAGCGGTTCTTGACGATCCCCACCCACC
>QGVE01000074.1 GCA_003242675.1 Bacillota bacterium
TCAGCGGCACATAGCCGGATTCCTGCACACGGGGGTCCTCCTGTTGGAAAAGATTCGACTAGAGACAGGGCCTACTTCTGAGTTTACCCTGCGGGTGCGGGTTGGGCAAACGTTTCGTGCGGCGCCGGGGTCGCGCGCGGCGCACGCTCCCGGCGGGCAGCCGGGGACGGGTCGAGTATGCAAGAGGGCCGCGGGCGCCTTCGCCCGCGGCCTGGGAAATGCTCGTCGGCACCCACCGGTCTTTGCCCGCCGCTGCCCGCATCAGTCCCGCAGGGCGATGACCGCGTGCAGCACGGCGCCGTCCGCGCTCTTCACCTGCACGTAGTGCGTGCCGTCCGCCTCGCCGTAGAGCAGGAGCACCGTCTCATCCGGCAGGATCTCCTTCCGGTAGCTGATCTCCACCGAGGCAAAGTGCTTCCGCCACAGGCCGGCCGGCAGCACCTCAGCCGCCAGATCCAGGTACGCCGCGTTGTGCACGTGGCCGTTGCAGTCGATCGTCGACCGCGGGACCTTGACGTGCGCGCGCCGCTCCTCCGGCAGCCCCTTCGGTACCCCCCGTGGGAACGTGAAATCGGGAAAGCTGACCCGGTCCAGTTCGGGCTCGTAGACGTCCATGATCTCGGGCGTCAGGCGCACCAGTTCGCCCGTTCTCGCATCGAGCGCGACCCACCGGGACGTGGCGAGCGCGCAGACGGCCCCCTGGTCGTCCAGCAGGTCGTAGTCCCGGTAGGCGTGCGCCCGGTTGTACTCGCGCGCCCACGTCCGGGCGACGAACGCGTCGCACACCCGGGGGCGCCGCAACACCTGCAGCTTCCAGTTCACGACCACCCAGACCAGCCCGGACCGGCTCCGGTCCCGGCTGCTCTGTCCGACGGAGAGGGCGTGCAGGTTGCTCACGTCGGTCAGGGCCTCCAGGATCGCCTTGTTGGTCAGCTCATCCCCCTGGCCCACGTCCCGGATCCCGGCAACGAAGCGCTGTGCGAAGATCATGTCGCCTCACCGGTCGCTCATGCCCGTGGTGTTCCTGTGTGTGGCGGGCGCGTCTCAGGGAGCGCCAAACCCCACAGCTTCGGGATACTGCACCTACTAGAAACTTCGATGCCCGTTCTATCACTTCTTGTTCAATCTATCACAAGAACGGTCAGCCCGTCAAAGCAGCCCCGGCGGGCGGCCTCCGCCCGATGGAAGGCACCGCCTCTGCGGCGCGGGGACCCGCGTCTGACGGATGGCACAGGACGCCTGCGGCGTGGAGACCCCCCGACGGAATGCACAGGGTACCTGCGGCGCGCAGACGCCACCCGACAGCAGGCACCTGGACGCCTGCGGCGCGCGGAAGCCCCCGCCCGGCGGACCGGGCGGGGGTTTTCGCACGCTCAGGCCCCGGGGAGCGGAGTCGCCCCCGGAACCGGCGCTCACCGCACGTCAGGGAACGTGCAGCTCTCTGCCTTCGGCGACGAAGGGGCCGCCTTCGGCGCCCACTCTCGCACCCTTGCACCCCCGGAGGACGAAGCCCATATCGTCGTTCAACTCCATGGCGGTGCAGGTGTACACAAACTCGCCCACGGTTCCGAAGCGGTCCTTGCTGTCGACCCGGACGGCGATGTAGCCCCGGCGCAGCGCCTCCACCTCATAGGCGATCGGGTCGCCCTCATCGGTGTAGGCGACCGTTCGGAAGGAGGCCGGCCGGTTTGACACGTAGGCGTCCCAGAGGCACCTGCGCGCCTCCGGGCTGCGCCCCTCGCCGTGCACGTTCTCGTCCTCGCCGCAATCCAGGAGCGGCAGGTCACTGGCTGCACCCGTGAAGCCGCTCGAGCCCGCTCCATCGGCCGGAGCCGTCGGGTAAACCACACCCGGATCCATGCCTGCGGAACCGCCGCCGCGGACAGGCCCGCTGCCTGCGGTCCCGCTCCCGGAACCCACGGGCCCTGACGAGACGGGCGCGTCCGGATCCACCACCGGTGTAGCTCGGCCAACCGGCGGCGGGGCCACGGCGGGATCCACCTGGGGGGCGGCGTTGCCGTCCATGTCCACCTGTGCCGCGCCGGCGGGCTCCGCGCCCCCGGTGCGCGCGATCTCCGAGCGCGGCGGGTCCTCCGGAAGGGCCGAGTAGCCTGAGGAGCCCGCGCACCCGGCGGCCAGAAGCGAAGCCAGCGCCATCGCTGCGATCAGGGAGCTCCGTGCCCGACTCCTCACTGCGACGACCCCCTCGCCCTGTTGGACGAGGGGGCCGAAGCGCTGCGTTTCATGGGTAACCCTATCCTGTTTTCACCAGCCGGGCGATGAAGAAGCCGTCGGTGCCGTGCACGTGCGGCAGGAGCTGCACGTACCCCTCGCCCTGCCCCTCCCGGGAGATGCTGCCCGGGAGGTAGTCCCAGATGTTGTCGAACCGGAACTCGGGGTGGTCGGCGACGAACGCCTCCACCAGTTCCTCGTTCTCCGCCGGCTGGATCGTGCAGGTGGAGTAGACCAGCACCCCGCCGGGCTTCAGGGCCCTCGCCGCCGACTCCAGGATCGCCCGCTGCACCGGCACGAGGGCTTCCACGTCCTCCGGGCGCTTCCGCCACCGGGCGTCCGGCCGGCGGGCCAGGGTGCCCAGGCCAGAGCAGGGCAGGTCGCAGAGGACGGCGTCGGCCCGCCCGGGCATGGCCTCGCCGACCCGGCGGGCGTCCAGGCAGACCGGCTCGACAATGGTCGTGCCGAGCCGCCGGGCGTTCTCCTCGATCAGGTCGACCTTGTGCGGGTGAACGTCCAGGGCGATCACGCGGCCCCGGTTGTCCATGAGCTCCGCCAGGTGGGTCGCCTTGCCCCCCGGGGCGGCCGCCACGTCGATCACCGTCCAGCCCGGCTGCGGGTTCACCACCGCCGCGGCCAGCATCGACGACTCGTCCTGGACGGTGATCAGCCCCTGCTTCATCGCCTCCAGCTGCTCCAGGGAGGCGGCCGACGTGAGGTCGCGAAGGATCAGCCCGTAGGGCGAGTGGCGGGTCGGCTCAGCGCGGACCCCCTCCCGGGCCAGGGCGGCGGCCGCCTCCTCCCGGGTCGCCTTCAGCCGGTTCACCCGCACCGTGAGCGGCGGGACCTGGTTCCCCGCCTCCAGGAGGCGCACCGCCTCGTCCCGGCCGAACCGCTCCAGCCACTGGGCGACGAGCCAGTCGGGATAGGAATGCCGGACCGCCAGGGCCCGGACCGCATCCGCCTCCTCGTCCGGCCACGGGAGCTCCGGCAGCTTGCGGATGAGGTTCCGCAGCACGCCGTTGACGAACTTCGCCACCCCCTCGTGGCCGTACTGCCGGGCCAGCTCCACGGCCTGGTCCACGGCAGCGGCGTGGGGGATGCGGTCCATGTAGAGGATCTGGTACACCGCCTCCCGCAGGATGTTCCGCACCCAGGGGTCCATCTTCTCCAGGGGCCGGGAGGCCACCTGGGCGATGGCCCAGTCGAGCGCGGCCCGGCGGCGGGTCACCCCGTAGGCCAGCTCGGTGGCCAGGGCGCGCTCCCGCCCGTCCAGCCGGCTGCGGGAGAGGTGATGGTCGAGGGCCAGATTGGCGTAAGCCGCCTTGACGTCGACGTCGTAGAGCACCCGCAGGGCCGCCTCGCGGCCGGTGCGCGGGGGCCCGGACTTGGAACGCGGCATGAACTCGCCTCCAGCGCGGAGTAGTCGCTCTCCGGAGAGTTTACCGCAATCCAGGGGGCGGGCAAAGGAGGAAATCTCACCACGAGTTGGGGTAGCCCAGCCCCACTTCGTGATTCGCCGGCAGCGGCAGCGCCTGCAGCTCCGATCCCAGGTCGTAGAGGATCGCGCCGTCCGACTCCTGGGCCATCGCCCCCCGATCCAGCACGAAGGCCAGGAGCTCGGCCGCCAGTTCGTAGTGGAACTGGTGCAGGGCGATGTGCATCTGCTGGAAGCCCTCGAGGCGCACCCGGGCGTCGACGATCGCGGTCGCGGAGTCGTACCGGATCACCGCCTCCCCCGCCGGCGTTCCCCGGATCTCAATCGCCAGGCGCTCCTCGGTGCGGTCTGCGGACGTGACACGGAAGTTGACAGGGGTAGGGTTCACGATGCCGCCCTCCCGCCGGATGTTTGGACCTAGCATTCCCGCAGGGGAGGGCGTTCAGCCCCGCGGCGATGCCCGCACCTGCGCAAGCCGGTTTCCGACGGGTCCGGAGGCGGCGAGCGCGGGAATTCCCCCGACGCGCGCAAACAGTGGTGCACCGCCGTGCACCACTGCCTGAACGCTGCGCTACCGGTCGTCCGACGCCATGCTCCGCAGGAACAGGAGCCGCACCAGGCTCATGATCGCCGTCGCCGCGCCGGCCACGTAGGTGAGCGCCGCGGCGTTCAGCACCTTGCGGGCCCCTGCCACCTCGCTGCGGGTCATGTAGCCGCCGGTCTCCAGGATCTCCACCGCCCGGCTGGAGGCGTTGAACTCCACCGGCAGGGTGATCAGGTAGAACAGCACGGCCCCGAGGAACAGCAGGATGCCCAGGTCCATCAGCATCTTGCCCGAATGGCCGCCGAAGAGCAGGCCGAGGATCACCAGGAACGGCCCCAGGCTGTCGCCGATGCGGGCGACCGGCCAGATCAGGTTCCGCACCTGCAGCGGCACGTACGAAAACTCGTGCTGGATGGCGTGCCCCACCTCGTGGGCGGCCACGCCGATCGCGGCGATCGAGTTGCTGTAGTAGGTCGAATCGGAGAGCCGGACGACCCGCCTGTGGGGATCGTAGTGGTCGCTCAGGAACCCCGGCACACGCTCGACCGGGACGTCGGTGAGGCCGTGCTTGTCGAGGATGTCCCGGGCGACCTGGGCGGCCGTCACGCCCGAGCGCGTGCGGACCTGCGACCACTCATGGAACGCCATGCGCACGCGCGCCTGCGCCCAAACGACCAGGATGATCGCAGGCAACAGGAAGATCATGGTCGGATCGAAAACCGGGTAGAAGTACAAGTCAGGACCCTCCCGTTCACGTGCCCGTGTCTCTTGACACCCGTCCGGGTGCTGCTGTCCAGGTGACCAAGCTCTCGTCTATTAAGACTATGCCCGAGCCCCGGCGGGTTCGCCCGTCCGCCCCGTCACGGCGCAAAGCGGGTGCCCACCTGGACCCCGCCGCCGTTCACGAAGGACTGCGCGTCCATGCGCGCCTTGCCCTGCGGCTGGACCTCCCGCACCAGCAGCGCGCCTTCGCCCGCCGCCACCGTGAAGCCCTCGCGCCGGACCAGGGCCACCACCGTGCCGGGCTCGGCGCCGGGCTGCGGGTTGGGCACCACCGAAGCCCGCCATATCTTCAGCCTTCCCCGGGGACCCGTGGTGTAGGCGCCGGGCCACGGGTTCAGGGCCCGGATCTGGTTGTAGATCTCCACGGCGGGCCGGGTCCAATCGATCACCTCGTCGGCCGCCTCGAGCTTGGGGGCGTAGGTCACGCCTTCCGCCGGCTGGGGGATGCGCGGCGCGTCGCCGGCCTCCACCCGCCGGAGCGTCTCCACCAAGAGCTCCGCCCCGACCCGGGCGAGCGCATCGTGGAGCTCGCCCCCGGTCGTCTCGGGGCCGATGGGCACCCGGGCCACCAGACAGATGTCCCCGGTGTCCATGCCCTCGTCCATCCACATCGTGCAGACGCCCGTCTCGGTGTCGCCGGCCATGATCGCCCGCTGGATCGGCGCCGCGCCCCTCCAGCGGGGCAGAAGCGAGGCGTGGACGTTGATCGAGCCGAGGGGGCTGATCTCCAGCGCCTCTTTGGACAGGATCTGGCCGTAGGCGACGACGACGGTCACGTCCGATCCCAGCGCCTTCAGCTGGGCGATGACCTCGGGCCGGCGCAGCCGCCGGGGCTGAAACACGGGCAGGCCGTGCGCCAGGGCGACCTCCTTGACCGGGGAAGGCCGCAGCTGGCCGCCCCGCCCGGCCGGCCGGTCCGGCTGCGTGACCACCCCGACGACCGGGTAGCCGGCCGCCAGCAGGGCCCGAAGGGAGACGGCGGCAAACTCCGGCGTTCCCATGAAGAGGACCTTCAGCACGCCTACTCCCCCTCCGCGGCCGGCGCCCCGGCGCCGGACTCCGCCTTCACCTCCGCGGCGCTTGGGGCCGCGGACGCGTCCGCCTCCGCAGGCGCACCGGCGGACACCGGCTCACCGGCCTCCGCTGCCGCCCCGCCCTCGGCGTCCCCGGCCTCCTCCTCATCTTCCTCGGAGACCGGCCGCAGGTTGGTGCACTTGTCCGTGTAGAGGATGCCGTCCAGGTGGTCGATCTCGTGCTGGAAGATGCGGGCGAGCCAGCCCTCCGCGTCGATCCAGACCTTCCGGCCGTCGCGGTCCAGGGCCACGACCCGCACCTTCTCGTACCGCCAGACGTCGCCCACCAGGCCGGGGATGGAGAGGCAGCCCTCCGTTCCCTTCACCCAGCCCTCGGCGTGGACGATCTCCGGGTTGATCAGCTGGTACAGCCGGCCCGACCCGTCCTGCGGATCGACCACGATGACCCGCTTCGAAACGCCCACCTGCGGGGCGGCCAGGCCCACGCCCGGGGCGGCGTACATCGTCTCGGTCATGTCGTCCAGCAGCTTGCGAATCGCGGCGTTGATCTTCGTCACCGGCCTGGCCTTCCGGCGCAGGACCGGCGCCGGATCCTTCACGATCTCCAGTATGGCCATCTACGCTGCCCTCCGCCACAGCTACAGTATGCTCATCGGATCCACGTCTACGGAAAGCGAAACGGAGCGCGCCGCACGCCACTTGCCCCGCGCCGCGGCGAAGGCCGCCTTCACCTCGCGCACCATCGCCAGGGGGTCGCGGCCCTTCAGCACCAGGTGATGCCGGTGCTTCCCCCGGAGCTTGGCCAGCGGGGCCGGCGCCGGCCCGAGGATCTGCCCCCGGAAGCCGCCCTCCACCAGCACCCGGTGCACGTTCCGGGCGGTGGCGGCCACCGCCGCCTCGTCCTCGCCCGAGACGACGAGGTGGATCAGGTGGGCGAACGGCGGGTAGTCCAGCTCTTCCCGGAAGCGGATCTCCTCGGCGAAGAACCGGCCGTAATCGTGCTCCGCCGCCGCCAGCAGCGCCGGGTGGTCGGGCTGGTAGGTCTGCACGACGACCCGCCCCGGCCGGTCGCCCCGGCCCGCCCGGCCGGCCACCTGCGTCACGAGCTGGAACGTGCGCTCGGCGGCCCGGAAGTCGGGCAGGTTCAGGGTGGTGTCGGCGAGGACGACCCCGACCAGGGTGACGCCGGGGAAGTCCAGCCCCTTGGTGATCATCTGCGTGCCCACGAGGACATCCACCTCGCGGTTGGCAAACCGCCGGAGGATGGCCGCGTGGGCGCCCTTGCGCCGGGTGGTGTCCACGTCCATGCGGGCCACCCGCACGTGCGGGTAGAGCCGCTGGAGCTCCTGCTCCACGCGCTCGGTGCCGGCCCCCAGGTGGCGGATCTTGTCGGACCCGCAGGTGGGGCAGGTCGAGGGCACCGGCGCCGTGTAGCCGCAGTAGTGGCACGCCAGGTGGTCGTCGCCCAGGTGGTAGGTCATGGCGACGGCGCAGTTCACACACCGGACCGCCTCGCCGCAGGAGCGGCACAGGATAAATGTATTGTAACCCCTGCGGTTGAGAAAGAGAATCGCCTGCTCCCGGGCCGCCAGGGTCTGATCCAGGGCCTCCACGAGCGCCCGGGAGAAGATCGACCGGTTGCCCGCGCGCAGCTCCTGCCGCATGTCGACCAGGGTCACCGGCGGCAGCGGCCGGTTGTCGATCCGGTGCGCCAGGGTCACGAGCCGGTACGCGCCCCTCTGCGCCCGGTGGAAGGACTCCAGGGCCGGCGTCGCCGACCCGAGCACGAGCAGGGCGCCCTCCAGCCGGGCCCGCTCCGCCGCCACCTCCCGGGCGTGGTAGGCGGGCGGCGGGGCCTCCTGCTTGTACGACTGCTCGTGCTCCTCGTCGATGATGATCAGCCCCACCTTCTCGAACGGGGCGAAGATCGCCGAGCGCGCCCCCACGACGATGGAGACCTCGCCGCGGCGGATGCGCTGCCACTCGTCGTACCGCTCCCCCGGCGACAGGGCGGAGTGGAGCACCGCGACGTCGCCGCCGAAGCGGGCGCGGAACCGCTGGATCATCTGGGGCGTGAGCGAGATCTCGGGCACCAGGCAGATCGCGTTCCGGCCCATCTCCCGGACCAGGGCGATCGCCCGCAGGTAGAGCTCGGTCTTGCCCGAGCCGGTCACGCCGTGGATGAGCACCGGCTGCCGGAAAGCCGGCGGCGCGAGCAGTTCCTGGCGGATGGACTCCAGCGCCTGCTCCTGCTCCGGCGTGAGCACCGGCGGCGGCGCGGGGACCACCTGCTCATCGGCGAAGGGGTCCCGCCGGCGCACGACCCGTCCCTCCGCCAGCCACCCCTTCTGCAGGGCGGCGCGGATCGGCCCGGCGATGGACTCCCCCAGATCAGCGAGGATCTGCACCCGGTCGGCCTCGCCGCCTGTGCGCGCTAGGTACTCCAGGAGCTCCGCCTGGCGGGGGGCCCGGGCGCGGAGACGGGCCACGAGGCCCTCCACGTCGTCCACGTTCAGCCGGTAGCGCGCGTGGGTGAGCGTGCGCACCTCCTGCCGCCGGGCCTCGGTGGGCAGGAGCAGCCGGAGGGCGGCGGGAAACGTGGAGAGGTAGCGGTCGGCCGTCCAGCGGGCCAGCTGGACCAGGGGGGCGGGGATCGGCGGAATGTCGGGCAGGAGCCCCGCGATCTCCTTCAGGGCCACCCCCTCCGGCGGCCGGTCGGCCGGGCCGACGTAGAGCCCGACCACCCGGCGGCCGCCGAAGGGCACCCGCACCCACTGGCCGGGCGTCAGCCGCCCGGCCAGGCTCGGCGGCACGCGGTAGGTGAACAGCCTGTCCGTCCCCTCGGCGGCGACGTCCACCGCCACCTGGGCGAGCTCACCGCTCTCCATCGCCGTGCGCACCGCCCTGCAGCAGGGCCACCGCCCGGTCGAGGATGCGGTCGGCCACCTCCCGCTTCGTGAGGAGCGGCAGCTCCTCCGCGCCGCCAGCCGTCACGAAGACCACCCGGTTGGTCTCGGTGCCGAAGCCGGCGCCCTCCGCGGTCACGTCGTTGGCCACGACGAAGTCGGCGTTCTTCTCCACGAGCTTCCGCCGGGCGTTGGCGATGAGGTCCTCGGTCTCGGCGGCGAACGCGACCGTCACCTGGCCCGGGCGCTTGCGCCGGCCCAGCTCGGCGATGATGTCCGGGTTCTTCACGAGGGTGATGGTGAGCTCATCCCGGGTCTTTTTGATCTTCGACCCGGCGACCGAGGCCGGGCGGTAGTCGGCCGGGGCCGCGGCCGCCACCGTGATGTCGGCCCGCGGGAACTCCGCCAGGCAGGCCTCCAGCATCTCGACGCACGTCTCCACCGCGACCCGCCGGACGCCCGCCGGCGGCTCCAGGTGGGTGGGGCCGCTCACCAGCACCACCTCCGCCCCCCGGTCCCGGGCGGCCTCGGCGATCGCGTAGCCCATGCGCCCGGTGGAGCGGTTGCCGATGAAGCGGACGGGATCGAACGGCTCCCGGGTCGTGCCGGCGGTCACCAGCACCCGGCGTCCGGCCAGATCGCCGCCCAGCCGCGCCTTCCGGCCTTCCCACTTCTGCAGCAGGGCGACGGCCCGCTCGACGATCTTGGCCGGCTCGGGCAGCCGCCCCTTGCCCACGAGGCCGGAGGCCAGCCGCCCCTCCTCCGGCTCCATGATCTCCCAGCCCAGCTCGGCCAGGATCCGCAGGTTTCGCTGCGTGAGGGGATTGGCGTACATCTCCGCCTCCATGGAGGGCGCCACCAGCACGGGGCAGCGCACGCCGAGGGCAGTCACCGTGATCCAGTCGCCCGCGTGGCCGCCGGCCAGCCGGGCGATGGTGTTGGCGGTGGCCGGCGCGATGATGAGCAGGTCGGCCTTGTGGGTCAGGGTGACGTGATCCACGTGGCCGTGCACCTGCTCGCCCATCAGGTCGACCTTCACCGGGTTGCCGGACAGGGCCTGGAACGTGAGCGGGGCCACCAGGCGGGTGGCCGCCTCGGTCATGAGCACGTGCACGTCGGCGCCCAGCTTCACCAGCCGGGAGCAGATCTCCGCCGCCTTGTAGGCGGCGATGCCGCCGCTGACTCCGAGGAGAACCGTCTTACCTTGCAGCATCGGCGACCCTTCCTTCCGTGGGTGCGTGGCCCGAACAGTGCAAGGAGGGCGCCCGGGGCGGGCGCCCTCCGCGGGCGAATCGTCCGCTCATCAGCCCAGAGGAGTCGGCTTGCCGCGCTCGAAGAAGAGCTTGCCGGCCGCCAGCTCCTCCAGGGCGATCGTCACGGGTTTATTGGACTTCGATTCCACCAGCTTCGGCTTGCCATCCTGCAGGTCCCGCGCCCGGCGGGCCGCCAGGATGACCAGCGTGTACTTGGAATCGACGAGCTCCATCAGCTGGTCGAGAGACGGCTTGATCATCCGTCGGTCAGCGCTCCCTTCTCGAGAAGCGTCTCGATGAGCGCGGCGCCGTTGCGCTTCGTCCGGGCCTTCTCCGCGATGATGATGGCCCGGAGCTCGGCCACGGCGCGCGACAGGTCGTCGTTGACGATGACGTAGTCATAAGTAAGCCCTTCCCGGATCCACTCGGGGGCCTCGGCCAGCCGCCGCTCCACCGCCTCGGGCGACTCGGTCCCGCGGGCGGTGATGCGCTGCCGCAGGGCCTCCAGGGAGGGCGGGATGACGAAGACGGACACGGCATCGGGATACTGCTGCCGCACCGCCCGCGCGCCCACCCGGTCGATGTCGAGGATGACATCGTGCCCCTGGGCGGTCATCTCCTCCACGTAGGCCCGGGGGGTGCCGTAGTAGTTGCCGTAAACCTCCGCCCACTCGAGGAACTCCCCGGCTGCAATGCGGCGCTCGAACTCTTCCTTAGAAATAAAGTAGTACTCGACGCCATCGACCTCGCCGGGACGCTTGGGACGGGTGGTGCAGGACACCGAGAAGCGAAGACCCGGGGTCTCCGCCAGCAGGGCCCGGCAGATGGTGCCCTTGCCGACGGCAGACGGCCCGGTGACGACGATCAGGAGTCCCCTGGGCTTTTTGGGCATCGTCTACGCCTCGCCCTCTTCGTCTTCGGCCTCCAGGCTGGAATCCCGGGCCGTGAGTCGATGGGCGACCGTCTCCGGCTGAACCGCAGACAGCACCACGTGATCGGAGTCGGTGATCACCACCGCCCGGGTGCGGCGGCCGTACGTCGCGTCGATCAGGGTGCCGCGCTCCCTGGCCTCGGAGATGATGCGCTTGATCGGTGCGGATTCGGGGCTCACGATGGCCACGATGCGGTTCGCCGAAACGATGTTGCCGAATCCGATGTTGACTAACTTGATCTCACCCACAACCCGGGCCTCCCTCATCCTTGCGGTTGCCTACACTATTCGAGATTCTGGACCTGCTCCCGAATCTTCTCCAGCTCGCTCTTGGCCTCCACCACGAGCGCCGCCAGCTCGGCGTCGTTGGCCTTGGAGCCGATGGTGTTCCACTCGCGGCCCATCTCCTGGACCAGGAAGTCCAGCTTGCGCCCCACGGCCTCATCGCTGCGGAGCGCCCGCCGGAACTGGTCGATGTGGCTGGCGAGCCGCTGCAGCTCCTCGGTGATGTCCGCCCGCTCGGCGAACAGGGCGACCTCCTGGGCGAGCCGCTGCGGGTCCACCGGGTTGGTCGGCGGCAGGAGCTCGGACAGCCGGCGCACGAGGCGCTGGCGGTACTCCTCCACCACCTGCGGCGCCCGCGCCAGGGCGGCGGATCGGAGCGATTCGAGGCGGTCCAGCCGCTCCGCCAGGTCAGCTGCCAGGAGCGCGCCTTCCCGCTCCCGCATGGCGATCAGCCCCGCCATCGCCTGCTCCAGGGCCGGCTCCAGCAGGGCCCAGAGCGCATCGTCGGAGAGGTCTCCCTCCTGAACGGAGAGGACCTCCGGCAGTTTTGCCAGCGTATCCAGCGAAAGCTCCTGATTGCTTCCAATCTCTTCTGCTATCTGCCTCAAAGCATTATAATAGGCCAGCGCCAGATGCTTGTCAACCTTTACCGTCCGGGCCTCGGCCGAGGGCTCCCAGGCCACGTAGACCTCGAACCGGCCGCGCGCCACCCGGCCCTGGATGTGCCTGCGCACCCGCTCCTCCAGGGCGCTGAACTGGCGGGGCATGCGGCAGACGACCGGGGAGAAGGGGTTGTGCCCCGCTTGGCCCCCGACGCCCCCCTCCCCCCCATCCCCGCTGCCCCCCCCCCGCCGAACCCGGGCCAGCCTGCGAACCAAAGCACGTGTAACCTCCTTTACGGCGGGGCGGGCCCCGCCGAACTCGGACTCTCCGCCACCGCAGTATCTTCGGTGCGGGCGGAAGCCCTTCCTGCTCCGCCGCCCCGCCGGGGCAGAGAGCGCCCCCTCCGGCACGTTCCGGAGGGGGCGCTGTCCCACAGCCGGCTCCCGTCAGTCCGTCGCTCCGGTGCCCGGGTCCGTGGGGGTCCCGGGTCCCGTCCGGGCGGGGTCGCTGCCGCCGGGGGCGTTCGGCGCCGACCGCGTCCGGGGAGCGGCCGGCGTGCCGGTGCGCCCCGGCAGCACGCTGCCCTGCTGCATCCGGCCGCCGGCCCCGGGCCCGGCCGAGGTCGCCCGCTGCGTCATCGCCGCCAGCTCGGTCAGGAACTCGGTGATCGGCCGGCCTGACCGCACCGCTGCGGTGATCTCGGCAAGGCGGGCACGGTCGCCCTCGTCGTTGACGACCCGGATGTCCGCCAGGCGCGGGCACGCGTTGCGCACCCGCTCCAGCGGATCGGCTGCGGCGGTGGTGACCGTGCGGGCGGCGCGGCCGGTCGCGGTCGCCGTGTTGGTGCGGGCGGCAGTGCCCGTCGCGGTCGCCGTGTTCATGGGCGCGGCGGAGCCGGTTCCGGCGGCGGGGCCGGTGCCGGTGGCGGCGCCGGTGCGGGCACCCAGCCC
>QGVE01000206.1 GCA_003242675.1 Bacillota bacterium
GCCGTACCAGGACCGACCGCAGGCGTTGGCCCGCCAGGGCTGGCGCAGCCCGCAGCCAGCGCCGCGGCGAGGAACCAGGCAACCCGGCGAATCCCGCGCATGCTCCCATCCTCCTTGCGGCCTAGTCAACGATGCAGCGCCCCGAATGGTTACGCAGGTGCGCCCCGCGCCCACCCCGCATACCATGATGCTGTCTGGAATGCCCTGCGGGAGGCGGAGCGGGATGCAGATTCATGTGGTCGAGCCCGGGCAGTCGCTCTACACCATTGCCCGCATCTACAGCGTCACCCCGGAGGCCATCAGCGAGGCCAACCGGCTGAACGGGCTGCCCTACCTGGTCGTCGGGCAGGCGCTGGTCATTCCGATCACCGGCCGGTACTACTGGGTCCAGCCGGGCGACTCCCTCTGGTCCATCGGCCGGCGGTTCGGCGTCGACCCGGCCGAGCTGGCCCGCATCAACGGCCTCTCCGCGGGAGCCGCGCTCCCGGTCGGCCTGCGGCTGTACATACCCCCCGGCCCGCGGCCGCGGATCGAGGCGAACGGCTACGTGGAGCCCTTCGGCGAGTCCGTGAGCCCGGGGCTGCTGGCGGCCACCAGGGAGGCCGCGCCCCACCTCACCTACCTGGCCCCCTTCAGCTTCCGGGTGCAGCGGGACGGCACGCTCCAGCCGCCGCCGCTGGACGGCCTGCTGCAGATCGCCCGGGAGGCCGGGGCGGTGCCCATGCTGGTCATCACCAACCTGGAGGAGGGCGGCTTCAGCGACGAGCTGGGCCGGATCATCCTGAACGACCAGGCGGTGCAGGACCGGCTGCTGGAGGAGGTCCGGCGGCTCATCCGGGAGATGGGCTTCCGGGACGTCCACTTCGACTTCGAGTTCCTGCGGCCCCAGGACCGGGAGGCGTACAACCGGTTCCTCCGGCGGGCGGCGGACCTGGTCCACGGCGAAGGCGCCCTGATCTCCACCGCCCTGGCGCCGAAGGTGAGCGCCGAGCAGACAGGCCAGTGGTACGAGGCGCACGACTACGCCTTCCACGGCCAGACGGTGGACTTCGTCGTCCTGATGACCTACGAATGGGGCTACAGCGGCGGGCCGCCCATGGCCGTGTCGCCCATCGACCAGGTGCGCCGGGTCCTGGAGTTCGCCGTCACCCAGATCCCGCGGGAGAAGATTATGATGGGCCAGAACCTCTACGGCTACGACTGGACCCTGCCGTACCGGCCCGGGGGCGAGTACGCCCGCGCCATCAGCCCGCAGGAGGCGATCCGGCAGGCGGCCCGCCGGGGCGTGGCGATCCAGTTCGACCCGCGAGCCCAGGCGCCGTTCTACCGGTACACGGACGAGCAGGGCCGCACCCACGAGGTCTGGTTCGAGGACGCCCGCTCGATCCAGGCCAAGTTCAACCTGTTGCGGGAGATGGGGCTCCGGGGCATCAGCTACTGGAAGCTGGGCCTCGACTTTCCGCAGAACTGGCTTCTGCTGGAGGATAACTTCACCGTGCGCAAACGGGCGGGCTGAGCCACCTCTCGCCCCGGCGGCGGTGCGCGAATCTCTGTTGAAACTCGTTGCGTGAGAGGTTGCATCCGCCTGCGGCGGTGTTTACAATACAGAAGGACGTTTCGATTTACGGGGCGCCCTGACGGAAAGGGCGCCTTTTCCGGTGAGGGAGCGGAACGGAGGTGGTGATGGGAATGGATGCCGGGCCAAGTCGGAGTCTGGACAGGCGCGCACTGCGGAATCCTGTAGGAGGCCCGCCCATGCTCACAGCCCTCCGGGACGAACCGCCGCCCAGGGGGAGGTCTGCCGCCGCACGCCGGCGGTAGGCTTCGCCCGGTTCGGTCGTTCCTGCGCTTCGCCACGGCTGTGCGGGCCTCCGCATGGCCGTCTTCTCTTTTCGGGGAGGCGGCAGGCTCCACGCGAAAAGGAGGCGAGGCCAGTGAACGAGGAACTGATCGGGACCGTGGACCAGACGATCGTCCTGCTGCAGCAGCACCGGCTGGACGAACTGCGAAAGCTGCTGTCGGAACTCCACCCGGCAGACCTCGCCGAGGTGCTGCAGGAGCTTGAGGAAGAAGACCGGAAGGCCGTGGTTCAGGTCCTTGCCGGGCCGACTGCGGCCGAAGCGATCAGCGAGCTGGAGCCGGAGGAGCAGGTCGAGCTGCTCACCGCGCTGACGCCGGAGCAGGCGAAGGCCATCCTGGACGAGATGTCCGCCGACGACGCCGCCGACCTGTTCGCCGAGCTGGACCCGGAGAAGGCCGGCGCCCTGCTGGGGCTGATGGCCAAGGACGAGGCCACCGAGGTGCGCGAGCTCCTGGGGTTCCGGGAGGACTCCGCCGGCGGCCTCATGACCACCGAGTTCGTGGCGATCCAGGCGCACCGCACGGCGGCGGAGGCCATCGAGCAGCTGCGCCGGGAGGCGCCCTCGGCGGAGACGGCCTACTACGTCTACGTCGTCGACGCCCAGGAGCGGCTGGTGGGCGTGCTCTCGCTGCGCGAGCTCATCATCGCCCCGCCGGACGCCGAGATCCGGTCGATCATGCGCACCAATCCCGTCGCGGTGCACGTGAACGAGGACCAGGAAGAGGTTGCCCGGGTGGTCCAGAAGTACAACCTGCTGGCCGTGCCCGTCGTGGATGACCAGGGGGTCCTGCGGGGCATCGTCACGGTCGACGACGTCATCGACGTGCTGGAGGAAGAGGCCACCGAGGATCTCTACCGGGCAGGCGGTGTTTCCGACGCGGAGCAGGAGACGGACCTGGAGGGCGCGATCTGGCCCTCGGTGCGGGCGCGCCTGCCCTGGCTGCTCGGGCTGCTCTTCCTGAGCCTGGTCACCGGCAAGGTGATCGAGCACTACACCCCGCTGCTCAACCAGTTGGTGGCGCTGGCCACGTTCATCACGACCATGGCGGGCGGCGCCGGCAACGCCGCCACCCAGGCCCTGACGGTGATGGTGCGCGGCCTGGCCACCGGCGAGGTGGAAGGCAGGCAGGTCTGGCTGGTGGTATGGCGGGAAGCCCCCACGGGCCTTGTGGTCGGCCTGGTCTGTGGGGGGGGCACAGGAACACACGCCCATCTTTGGATGTGTTGGGCCAGGGGTGGCCAGACATGGGG
>QGVE01000075.1 GCA_003242675.1 Bacillota bacterium
GTGAGACTCCTGATGTCAATACCTGAGCGAAGACATGTATATCAGTTGCATGGTCTATGCAGCTGAGGAGCGCTCGAGGAACTGCTTCCTGGCTGCTAGGTAGATTCGCTCGTCATAGCAGGTTTTGGATTGCCACATCGCAAAGATGATCTTCGCCCACTTATGGGCAACGGCACGCACGGCCTCGTGGTGTCGCTTTCCCTTCGCTCGTTGCTGCTCGTACAGTGCATGGGCCCAGGAACATCGACGGATGCTGCACCCAGCGAACAAATGGAGTGCCTGCCGCAACGGCTTCTTGCATGCACGACGGAAGGAGACCACGGAGAGCGACTTCCCGCTCTTGCGGGTCACGGGTGCAGTGCCGGCTTCGCACTGTAGGCTGTTGGCGGTGGCATAGCGCTCGCGCCTGTCACCGATCTCAGCAAGCATCCTGGCGGCCAGGTTGGGACCAGCCCCCGGAAGGCTTAGGAACAGCTGGCCGTCAGGGTGCTCTTTCAAAAGGCGCTCAATCTCCTCGTCGTACGCCTTGATGTCCTGCACAACGGTGAGCAGTTGCTTAGCCAGGTGTTGCATTTGGCGACTGCGGGTGCGGACCAGGTAGTCAGGCACCGTGATGTGTGGGCCTCTTAGGGTGTCGTAGATCTCCTGCGCCTTGGTGCGCCACTGCGGGTGTTTCCGTTCCCTCAAGAAGGCCTGCAGCACCTTGAGGGAAGCTTTCTGGGCGTCTTCCAAGGTGGGGAAGCGCAGCAGGAAAGCGAGTGCCCAGAGTGACAGGAGGTCGGGGAGGAAGGAAAGTGCTTCGGGCCAGTAAGCTTTGAGGCAAGCTTTGAGCTGGTTGTGAAGGCGAGTCTGCTCCTGTACCAAGGAGTCACGGCCGCGGGTCAATTCCCGTATTTCCCGAGCAAGTTCGCTGTCGGGCAGAAGGGGTCGGTGCAGGTGGCGATCAGTACGGAGGATGTCGGCCAGCACCCATCCATCCAGCTGGTCCGACTTCGCCCGCACAGTACGAGTGCGATCCCGATAGCGGTCAGCAGACTTGGGGTTGATCGCGTACACGGTCCACCCTTGCTCCAGGAGGAAGTTGACCAGCAGCCCCTGGTTGGTCTCTATGGCGCACAGGACCTCTGTCTCGGCATCCTGCAGTGTGCGGACGCGGTCACGGAGCTGTTCCAGTCCTTCCTGCGAGTGGGGGATGGTGAAGGAAGCCAGGACAGTGCCGGCCTCGTTCATGATGCAGACATCGTGTTTCTGATCGCCCCAGTCGATGCCCAGCAGCAAGACAGCCAAGAAGACCACCTCTTGTCACAGATCGTCCGGCGGCGCCTGTGGGTAGGGATGCCCTTGTCAAACTGTCAGTCCTGTGCGGACGCCTCCTGATTAATCCTCTCCCACAGGCCGGGCTCCAGGGCGGGCGGTCTCACAGGAGCAGTCGAACTGCCAGCAGTGGGTGGCCCTGTCCCTGTAACCCCGCCTGTGAAACTTTATACACCCTTATGAGGTGTAAACCATTTCTCACCAAAGCATTATGAGTGACAAGCAGTGGGCGGTGGGCGGTGAGCGGTGGGCTACGCGGGCAGGCGCAGGGCGAGCACGGTCAGGGCCGCGAACAGCACGGTGAGGTAGACCTCCGACCAGCCGACCCGGTCGAGCCGGGTGGCGCCCCGCCACCGGGCGCGCCAGGCGCACACGACGGCCCAGACCAGGGGCGGCACCAGGGCCAGCGGCAGGAGCGGAGGCGCCCAGCCCCGGACGGCGGGGTAAACAGCCCCGGCCAGGAAGGCGACGTGAACCGCGACCGAGAGGTCGTGGAAGGCCCGCCGCCGGCGCTCCCGGGCCATGGTCTTCACCCGGAACAGCGATCCGGCGAAGAAGGCGAAGCAGGCGTAGGTCAGGGCCCAGCCAGCCGGGCTCAACCGGCCGGCGGCGGCCAGCTCGTAGAGCGGTGCCCCGGCCATCAGCCCGGTCACCGAGAGGAAGCCGGAGAGCAGCGAGCGGGCGCGGCCGCGCTGCGCCAGCCAGAACACCGCGCAGGCCAGCAGGAGCGCGCCGGCGAGCAGGACCAGCACGGCGGGGCGGAGCAGGACCACCGGCAGGAGCAGCGCCGCGGCAACGGCGGCCAGGACCAGCAGCCAGAAGCGGGCCACGGCGGGTTCGGCGCTGGCCATGCCGGCCCGGCCCGAAGCGCCCCGCCCGAGCAGCGCCTCCAGCGGCCCGCGCGCGGCGTACGCCGCCAGCCAGCCCAGCAGCGCGGCGAGGCCCACGGGCTGTGGCCCCAGGGCCAGGACGGCGACGACGGCCGGCGTGAGCACCATGGCCCACGCGCCGTGCTCCCGGGGCAGCGGAATCGGACCAGGACGAAGCGTCATCGGCGATTGCACCCCCGTCTGAGCCCAGTGTAACATCAAGGGCGGGAAGGCCATGTGCGCCTGGTCACAACGGCTGTGCGGCAGGAAATGCCGCTTGGCAGGCGAAACACTCCGGGGGACGGAGGGAAAGGAGCGATCCGCCACAGATGTTCGACTCGGCTGAGTTTGCGGCCCTGCGAGCGGAGTACCTGCAGAGCGCCCGTGAGCGGGCCGGCCGTCTGCGGGAGGCTGTGGCCGCGCTGCGGAGAGGCGAGCCCGTCGACCTGGGCCAGCTCCGGCAGGAGGTGCACAAGCTGCGCGGGTCGGGGGGCTTCTACGGCTTCAAGGCCCTGTCGGACGCGGCCGCCGCGGCGGAGGACGCTCTGATCCAGGTCTTGGGCGGCGACCGGGAACGGGACGACGCGGCCCTGGCCGACCTCGTCGCCCGGGTCGTGGAGGAGATCGACACGGCGGCGCTCTGAACGGGGACGGAACGTGGCGCGCGGCAGGCCCTGCGGAGCAGGTTCCGCAGGGCCTGCCGATTTACAGGGGAATGGTTCCGTTTGCGCCCAAGCCGCGCTCCCGCCTGGCGGGGAGCCGGGCCCCTCCTCAGTGGGAGGCCAGCAGCTCCCGCACCCGGGCGACGATCTCCTCCTCGATCCGCGGCCCCTTGGTCACGTGGCGGGTCGGGCCCAGCTGCAGCAGGGTTTTCTCATTCTCGCTGAGGTCCAGGGCGGTGAGCACCAGCAGGGGGATCTGCTGCGTCCATTGCCGCTGCCGGAGCAGCCGCACCAGCTGGAAGCCGTCCAGGTTCGGCATGATGAGGTCCAGGATCAGGAGGTCGGGCCGCTCGACCATGATCAGGCGGAACGCCTCCTGGCCGTCGTGGGCCGTGCGCACGGCGTATCCGGCCCGCTCCAGGATCACGCTGACGATGCGCCGCACGTCCGGGTCGTCGTCGACCACCAGGATGGAGGGCTGCGTCCGCTCGCCCCGGCTGGCCCCCAGCACCTGGTGGATGGCGGGACACGGCGCCGCCGGGGCCGGGCCCCGGGGCTCGGCGGGGATGGTGAACGAGAAGGTGGAACCCTCGCCCACCTTGGACTCGACCCAGATCCGGCCGCCGTGCTCCTCCACGATCGCCTTGCAGATCGTGAGGCCCAGGCCGGTGCCGCCCGTCCGGCGGGAGGCCGCGTTGTCGATCCGGTAGAACCGCTCGAAGATCGCCTCGATCTGGTCGGGCGGGATGCCCGGGCCGCGGTCGATGACGTCGAAGCGCACCATGTCGCCGGCCGCCTCGGCCCGGATGCGCACCTCGCTCCCCTCCGGCGAGAACTTGACGGCGTTGGAGAGCAGGTTGTCCAGCACCTGGTGCAGCCGGTCGGCGTCGGCCATCACCCGGGGCAGCCCCTCCGGCACCTCGGCCGTCAGGACGATGCTGCGCTGCCGGGCGAAGGCGGTCATCTCCTGCACGGCCCGCCGGACTACCTCGGCGGGGCTGAGGGGCGCCCGCCGGATCTCCAGCTTGCCGGCCTCGATGCGGGAGATGTCCAGGATGTCGTTGATCAGCCGGATGAGCCGGTCCGTGTTGTTGCGGGCGATGGTCAGGAGCTCGCGCGCCTCCGGCGGCAGCTCGCCGGCCGCGCCGCCCAGCACCAGCCCCAGCGCGCCCTTGATCGAGGTCATCGGCGTCCGGAGCTCGTGGGAGACCGTGGCGATGAACTCCGTCTTCATCCGGTCCAGCTCGGTCTCCTTGGTGATGTCGCGGTAGACGTAGATCCGCCCGAGGACGCGGCCCTCGCCATCCGTCACCGGCGCGGCGAACTCGTGGAAGACGCGGGGGCGCTCCTCCCGCGTCTGGATGACGTTGGTCTCCAGCTCGATGGGCGGCCCGCCGTCCGGAGCCGGCTGCCACGGAAAGGCGGGCACGCCGAGGGTCCGCACCGCCAGCGCGTGCAGCTCGTGCACCGACTTGCCCACCAGCTGCTCCGCGGGGATGCCCAGCATGCCGCCGACCTGGTGGTTGGCCACCACGCACATGCCCAGCGTGTCGACCATGACGATGGCCTCGCCCACCGAATCCAGGAGCGCCGTGAGCCGCGTGGCCTGGGCCTGGGCCAGCTCCCGCGCGGACTGGATCTCGGCCAGGTTCTGGCGCAGCTGGTGCTCCAGCGCCTTCCGCTGGGTGATATCCCGGGCAATGCCGACGTAGGCAACCACCGATCCTCCTTCGTCCACGATGCGGGTGATGGACAGGAAGGAGTACCAGAGGTTGCCGCTCTTGTGCCGGTTGATCACCTCGCCGACCCACTTGCCCTGCCGGGCGAGCTGCGTCCACATGTCGCGGAACACCTCGGGCGGGGTGAGCCCCGACCGCACGATGTTGGTTTTCCTGCCGATCAGCTCTTCCCGGCTGTAACCGGTGATCGCCTCGTACGCGGGGTTGACGTCGAGGATGACCGTGTCCTTGTCGGCGACGACGATGCCGTCCAGGCTGTGCCAGTAGACTTCCCGCAGGATCTGGGTGACGTCCAAACAGAACCGCTTCCTTTCGGCCAACCCACGGCGGAACTAGGACCCGAGCATCGCCTGCAGCTGGTCGGAGAGGGTCATCGGGTCAAAGGGCTTGACCAGGTAGCCGATGGCCCCGAGCGAACGGCCCTTCTCGATCTCGGACTGCTGCGCCCGCGCGCTGAGGAAGACGACCGGGATGGAGGCAGTCGCGGGGTTGGCCTTCAGCCGCCGGCAGGTCTCGTACCCGTCCATCTCCGGCATCATCACGTCCAGGAGGATCAGGTCCGGCTTCTCCCGCTCTGCCTTCTCGATCCCTTCCTGCCCCCCTGAAGCGACGCTGACCTCGTGCCCGCCCTGGAACTTCAGGGAGAGCTGGACCATGCGCTGGATGTCGGGATCATCCTCGATCAGCAGGATCCGAAGTGCCATTCGCCCCCTCCTTTCGCCTATCGAATATCTCTCTCCATATTGTAGGCAATCGCCATCACTTGTGTCTACCGTCGTCAAAGTAGGCGACGCGCAATCCGCTCCTCCAATCGTGCTATTCTGCCCTCAGGCGCCGCCATTCGCCATGTGAATGTTATCACATGCCCTTCACCATGCGCCAGAGGGAGTAATCCGAATATGGCCCATCGGGAGGATATTCCGGCCGGTGCCACGGCGGTACGCTTTGGTTACACGACCACGCCGCGGAAGGAGGGCAGCCCTGTGATCGAAACCCTTTTCCGGCCGCGCGGCATCGCCGTCGCCGGCGCGTCCCGCTACCCGACGAAGCCCGGTCACCAGGTGCTGCACAACCTGCTGGCCGCGGGGTACCCCGGCCAGATCGCGCTGGTCCATCCGGAGGCCCAATCCATCCTCGGCGTTCCGGCGTACCCCGCGCTCGAACAGGTGCCCACCGTCGTGGAGATGCTGATTCTGGCCGCGCCGGCCGCGTCCACCCCCGCCATGGCCGAGTCCATCGTCCGGCGGAAGCAGACCCGGGGCGACCTGGCCGTCGTCGTCAGCCTGGCCGGCGGCTTCGCCGAGTCCGCCACCGATGAGGGGCGGCGGCACCAGGAGATGCTGGCGGCCGCCTGCCGGGAGGCGGGGGTCCGGCTGCTCGGGCCCAACTGCCTGGGCGTCATGGACGCCCGCAACCGGCTGGACACCACGTTCCTCACCGGGACCCGCCGAGAGCCCAGCGGCATCTCGCTCCTCTCCCAGTCCGGCTCCCTCATCGCCTGGGTGACGCGGGAGTGCCAGGCGCGCCCCCATCCCATCGGGCTGAACAAGTTCATCTCCGTCGGCAACATGGCCGACCTCTCCCTGCACGAACTGCTGGACTTCCTGGGCCGGGATCCGTCCACCCGGGCCATCGGCCTCTACCTGGAGGCCCTGCCCGCCACCCGGCCGCTCCTGGAGGCCGCGCGGCGGGTCGCCCTCCGCAAGCCGGTGGTCGTGCTGAAGTCCGGCCGCACCCCCGCCGGGGCCCGGGCCGCCTACCGCCACACCGGCTCGGTCAGCGACGGCGCGCCCTTCGATGACGAGGTCGCCCGCCAGCACGGCCTGCTGCCCGTGGAGCGCGTGGACGAGTTCGTCACCACCCTGGCGACCTTCGACCGCCTGCCGCTGCCCCTGGGCAACCGGGTGGCCGTGCTGACCAACTCGGGCGGCGCCGGGGTCTACGCCCTCGACGCCCTGGCGCGGCACGGCATCGCGCCGGCCAGGCTCAGCCCCCCGACCGCCGCGACCCTCCGGCGGATGCTGCCGCCGTTCGCCGTCGTCGGGGACCCCGAGGGCTACGTCGACTCCAGCGCCGGCGCCGGCCCCCGGCAGACGGCCCAGGCCATCGCGGCCCTGCTGCGGGACCCCGGGGTGGATGCGGTGGTCCAGCTCTTCGTGCCCATGCCGTTCAGCGGCGCCGAGGAGATGGCGCGGGACCTCCTGCAGCTCCTGCCCGGCATCCGCCGCAACAGCCTGCACAAGCCGCTCTTCCCGGTCCTCCTGGGCGGGGGCGAAGTGCTGCCCGCCCGGCGGCTGCTGGAGGAAAACGGCTTCATGACCTTCGCCTCGCCCGAGGAGGCGGCCACTGCCCTGGACGCGATGCTCCGGTACGCCCAGGCCCGGCAGAGGCTCTCCCAGGCCCTGATGCGCTGAACATACATGAAGAAGCCCCGCTGCCCACGGGCAGCGGGGTTTCGCGTTGCCGCTAGTACCACCTCATGCGCCGGATCAGGCCGTCCCGGAACTGGAAGAGGACGCACCGGCGCCGGCATTCGCCCTGCGCCTCGACCAGCACCTCGGCGGCGGCCATGTGCCCGTCCACGAGGATGTGCTCCACCCGGAAGGTCAGGTCCGGGCAGGTCTGCCACAGCCAGACCAGGTAGCTGTGCACGCCCTCCGGGCCCCTGGCCGCGCGCGCATCCAGCACCTCCGCATCGGCGGTCAGCAGGGGAGCCACGTTCCCCGGGCAGTGGGAGTTGCACATCTGGAAGAACCGGGTCACGGCCTCCTCGACGCGCATGCGTTCCGTCATGACGCTCTGCGACACGGGCGGATCCTCCTTTCGCGGGCGGTGGCCAAAGCTGCGCCTGTTTTCAGCCTATCACAAATGGCCGCACAGCCATATCCGCCGTTGGTGCCATGGCCCGCGCGAAGCTCAGCGCCCGCGGCGCTCCCGCAGCATGCGGGCGAGCTCGGCCTCCCGGCCGTACTCCTTGGGCTCCCAGAACGGCCCGTCCACGCCCTCCGGCAGGTAGCGCTGCTCCACCCAGGCGCCCGGATAGTCGTGGGGGTACTTGTACCCCTTGCCGTAGCCCAGCCGCTCGTCCGAGCCGTAGCCGGTGTCCTTCAGATGGTTGGGCACCGGCGGCGTCTTCTCCTTGGCCACAACCTCCAGGGCCCGGTCGATGGCCAGGTAGGCGCTGTTGGACTTGGGCGCGCAGGCGAGGTAGACCACCGCCTCGGCCAGGGGGATGCGCCCCTCCGGCATGCCGATGAAGGACACCGCATCGGCGGCCGCCTGGGCGATGACCAGCGCCTGCGGGTCCGCCAGGCCGATGTCCTCCGCGGCCGAGATCACCAGCCGCCGGGCGATGAACCGCGGGTCCTCACCGGCGTAGAGCATGCGCGCCAGCCAGTAGAGCGCCGCGTCGGGATCGGAGCCGCGGATGGACTTGATGAGCGCCGAGGCGACGTGGTAGTGCTCATCGCCGTCCTGGTCGTAGACCACCGCCCGCTTCAGCAAGGCCTCCTCGGCGGTCTCCAGCGTCACGAGCCGGCGCCCCTCCTCATCCGGCTGGGTGAGCAGCACCGCCAGCTCCAGGGCGTTGAGCGCGACCCGGGCGTCGCCGCTGGCCATGCGCACCAGGTGGTCCATCGCCTCGGGCGTGACCGTCGCGTTGTAGTTGCCCAGCCCCCGCCCCGGCGTGCGCAGGGCCCGGTCCAGCAGGAGGCGGATGTGCTCGTCGCTGAGGGGCTTCAGCTCGAAGATGCGGGTGCGGCTCACCAGCGGCGCGTTGACCGAGACCAGCGGGTTCTCGGTCGTCGCGCCCACCAGCGTGATCAGCCCCTCCTCCACGTGGGGCAGCAGGGCGTCCTGCTGGTCCTTGCGCCAGCGGTGGATCTCGTCGATGAAGACCACGGTCTTTTGCCCGTACTGCCCCATGCGGGCGCGGGCCTCATCGACGATGCGCCGGATGTCCTGCACCCCCGAGGTCACGGCGTTCAGCTGCTCGAAGTGGGCCTTCACGTAGCTGGCCGCCAGCTTGGCCAGGGTCGTCTTGCCGGTGCCCGGCGGGCCGTAGAGGATGCAGGAGGGCAGGTAGCCCGCCTCCAGGGCCCGGCGCAGGAAGCGGCCGGGACCGACCAGGTGCTCCTGGCCCACGAACTCGTCCAGGGTCTGGGGGCGCATGCGGGCGGCCAGGGGCGCGCTCTGGGCGGCCTGCTGGGCCGCGGCCCACGAAAACAGGTCCACGGGACCACCTCCCGTTCAGCCTTCCCCGCCCGTCCCGGGGACGCGCCGGCCGTGGTACGGCCCCTCGTACTGGTACAGGTGGCACTCGATGCGGCCGTTGTAGAGCTTGCGCTTCCGGTCCGCCCGCCGGCCGAAGAGCCGCTCAAACCCCTTGTGCGGGGTGATGACGAAGACCGACCAGTCCCCAAGCCGCCGGGCCAGGCGGCCGATGTCCCGGTAGAGCGCCTCGACGGCCTCCCGCTCCCCCATCCGCTCCCCGTAGGGCGGGTTGGTGATCAGGTAGCCGTACGGCGCATACCGCCCGATCTCCTGCAGCGGCTTCCGCTCCAGCCGGACCGATCCGGAGACGCCCGCCGCCCGCAGGTGGTGCTGGGCCAGCTCCAGCGCGGCGGGGTCGATGTCGGACCCGCGGATGTCCAGCTTCCGGCCATGCTCGGCGAGGTCAAACCCCTCTTCCCGCGCCTCCTGCCACAGGCGGGCGGGGATGCACCCCCAGGCCTCCGCGTCGAAGGAGCGGTGCAGGCCCGGGGCGAGGTTGTGGCCGATCAGGGCCGCCTCGATGGGGATCGTGCCCGAGCCGCAGCACGGGTCCAGCAGGGGCCGGTCCGGGTGCCAGCGGGAGAGCAGCACCATCGCGGCCGCCAGGGTCTCCTTGATCGGGGCCTCGGTCACCAGCTTCCGGTAGCCCCGCTTGTGCAGCCCCGGCCCGGTGGTGTCGAGGGTGACGGTCGCCACGTCCTTCAGCAGCGAGACCTCGATCAGGTACCGGGCGCCGCTCTTGGGGAACCACTCCAGGGGGTACCGCTGCCGGAGCCGCTCCACCACCGCCTTCTCGGCCACGCTCTGGCAGGCGGGCACGCTGGAGAGCCGGGACTGGTGGGAGCGGCCGTTTACGATGAAGCGCCCGTCCGCGGGGATCCACTCCTCCCAGGGGATGGCCCGCACCCCCTGGAAGAGCTCTTCAAACGTGGTCGCCGGAAACGAGGCCAGCTCCACCAGCACCCGGTCGGCGGTGCGCAGCCAGAGGTTGGCCCGGCAGATCGCCCGCGGATCCCCCCGGAACCGGACCCGGCCGTTCTCCACCCTCTGCTGGTCGTACCCCAGGCCCCGGAGCTCCCGGGCCACCACCGCCTCCAGGCCCATGGCGGCGGTGGCGATGAGCGTGAGTGTGCAGGTCTCGGACATGCGGCCTAGGGCCCCGCCTTCACCGTGCGGGCGATGGCGTCCAGGGCCAGCTCGATGTCGGCGGCGGTGACGTCCTTGTGGGTCACCAGCCGGATGCGGCGGGGACCGGTGTCGTTGCACAGCACCCCTTCCCGCCGCAGCGCCTCGACGAGCGCGCGGGCGGTCCAGCGCTCGTCGACGATGTCCACCATCACCATGTTGGTCTGCACGGTCTCCAGGTCCACCTTCAGCCCGGGGACCTCGGCCAGCCCCTCGGCCAGCCGGCGGGCGTTGGCGTGGTCCTCGGCCAGCCGGTCGATCATCATCTCCAGGGCGACCAGCCCGGCGGCCGCCAGCACGCCGGCCTGGCGCATGCCGCCGCCCAGGAGCTTCCGGTACCGCCGGGCCTCGGCGATGAACGCGCGGCTGCCCACCAGGAGCGAACCCACCGGCGCCGCGAGCCCCTTGGACAGGCAGAACATGACCGAGTCCACCGGGGCGACGAGCTCGGCCGCTGGCCGCCCCAGGGCGACGGCCGCGTTGAAGATGCGGGCGCCGTCCAGGTGCACCGGGATGCCGTGCCGGTGGGCGACCGCGGCGATCGCCGCCACGTTCTCCGGCGGGAGCACGCAGCCGCCGGAGCGGTTGTGGGTGTTCTCCAGGCAGATCAGCCCCGTGCGGGGGAAGTGGACGTTCTCCGCCCGGATGGCCGCCTCCACCGCGGCCGGGTCCATCGCCCCGCGCACGCCGGGAATCGGCCTCACCTGGCAGTTCGCCAGCGCGGCGATGCCGCCGACCTCGTAGAGGTAGACGTGGCTCTCGGCCTCGACGATGACCTCCTGACCCCGCCGGGTGTGGGTGAGCACCGCCACCTGGTTGCCCTGGGTGCCGGTGGGGACGAACAGCGCGGCCTCCTTGCCCAGAAGCTCCGCCGCCCGCTCCTCCAGCCGGTTGACCGTCGGATCCTCGCCGTACACGTCGTCGCCGACTTCGGCCTCGTACATCGCCCGGCGCATCTCCGGCGTGGGCTTCGTCACGGTATCGCTTCGCAGATCAATTGCCCGCATGGTCCTCGCCCATCCCTTCAAGTGTTAAAACGAGCGACCCGCCAGGGGTCGCCCGCTCTGCTTTGCTAGGCCTGGCCCAGGGCCTGGTCGATCTTGGCGGCCAGCTCCTTCTTGGGCTGGAAGCCGACGATGCGCTCCACCGGCTCGCCGTTCTTGAACAGGATCAGCGTCGGAATCGACATGACGCCGAACCGGGAGGCCAGCTCGGTGTTCTCGTCCACGTTGAGCTTACCCACCTTCACGCGGCCCTCGTAGTCCGCCGCGAGCTCTTCGACCACAGGCGCGATCATCCGGCACGGGCCGCACCAGGGAGCCCAGAAGTCCACCAGCACGGGCAGGGAGGACTGCTCCACCTCCGCAGTCCAGTTGCTGGCAGACAGCGTCACCACCTTGTCGCCTGCCACTCTCTGCTTCCTCCTTTGCGTTAGGACCTAACTGACAGCCCTTATTCTAACCAATCGCAAAGCACCATGTAAAGGCAAGGCTGCCCGGCTGGGTTCCCCTGGGAGCAGGAACGGGCGACGTCCCTTCCGGAACGTCGCCCTGTATTTAGCATACCCCACCATGCCGTGTGTCCGGTAGAACAATGAACCTGCTCTCCACAGGTGGGTGCCCGCTCCGATGCTTTCTGAGTCCCCTGACCACGGGTCACGTGACCCGGGGGGGCGTTCAGGCCACACCGGAATAAAGGCTCCCTTTTCTTTCGGTGTTAGGTCATTTCGTACCGGCGATCACGCACATGGTCGGGAGTGCCCTTAGCTTGTGTGTCCTTTGCGCTTCTCATGATAGCGCCCCGCCGGTGCGAACACAAGTCTTGACAACCGAAAACCCCGCTCGTGGGCGGGGTTTACGCCTTCTGCAGCCGCACCTCCAGCTGGTCCGGCCCGCGCCACCGCACCGCCGCGGTGCCGGGCACGACCGGGCAGGGCAGCCGGAAGGTGCGCTGCAGCGCGCTCAGCGACGAGCTGGCCCGGAAGTAGCCCGGGGCCTCCACCCGCTCGGCGTGGGTCCGGTGCCCGGACACGGAGACCGTCGTGGGGCCGACCTGCACCCGGACGGACGCGGGATCCAGGCCGGCGGTGCAGAACCGGAGCGTGATGGAGTGCGCGTCCTCCTCCCACTGCGGGCCCACCGGCGGCAGCTCCCGGGCCGGGCCCCGCATCAGGTCCAGCAGTGCGCGATACATGCCGTTCACCCCCGTCGGTTCATCCTATGCAGGAGGAGGTGCGCCGCCCAGCGGCAGCAGGAACTCCGGGTTTGTGTAAGGAAATATATTCATCTACTTTTATTTTGAGAAAGGCGAACTAATGGAGGAGGGTTTTCATGTCAACACGGACGATCCAGGATCCCCCGTTTGCCCGGTACCTCTTCGACAACACGGCTTCGGCCTGGATCTGGCTGCTGGCCCGGCTCTACCTGGGGTGGCAGTGGCTGCAGGCGGGCTGGCACAAGGTGACGGATCCGGCCTGGATGAACGGAGGAACGGCCCTCAAGGGCTACTGGACCCGGGCCATCGCGATTCCCGATCCGCCGGCCAAGCCGGCCATCACGTACGGCTGGTATCGCGACTTCCTCACCTTCCTCTTGGAGGGCGGCCACTACACCTGGTTCGCCAAGCTGATCGCAGTGGGCGAGGTGCTCGTGGGCGTGGCGCTCATTCTGGGGCTGCTGACGGGCTTCGCCGCCTTCTTCGGAGCCTTCATGAACTTCAACTTCATGCTCGCCGGCAGCGCCAGCACCAACCCCGTGCTCTTCACCCTGGCCATCCTGCTGCTCATGGCCTGGAAGGTCGCCGGCTACTGGGG
>QGVE01000076.1 GCA_003242675.1 Bacillota bacterium
CATGGGGTGGGGCGGCTGCATGACAGGTCTCCCTTTCACGGCCCGGGGGCCGGAATTGCGTCAAGTCTGTATCAATGATGTTCGCGCGTTACGTGCCGGGGGACAAGTCCCCGGCGGTTCCCGCCGCGCGGGGCTAGGCCGGCCGGGCAGGGCCGAGGGCCCGGCGGGCGGCCTCGCTTGACATCCCGCGGCGGATGGGGTAAAATTCCGCGTGATACAGGCGAGGGAATCACATCGCGGGGTGGAGCAGCCAGGTAGCTCGTCGGGCTCATAACCCGGAGGTCGAGGGTTCGAATCCCTCCCCCGCAACCAGAGGCGCAGGACCGGAGGGGAAAGCCTCTCCGGTCCTGTCAGTGAGTGGCGCTGCGCTTCGTGCCGGCAGTTGACACGGAGTGGCGGCCGTGGTACCTTATATGGGCACGGTGAGTGCCTCGCGGAATGGAGGTGGCGCAACGTGGCGAAGGCAAGTGCTCGGGTCATTATTTCGATGGCCTGCACCGAGTGCAAGAACCGGAATTACTCTACCTATAAGAATAAGAAGAACGACTCGGGTCGTCTCGAGCTGCGGAAGTTCTGCCCGACCTGTGGGCACCACACCCTCCATCGCGAGACGCGCTGAGCCCGGGCATCGTGCCGACGCCATGCGCGCTCGGCTTGCGCAGGGGCGTAGCTCAACTGGTAGAGCAACGGTCTCCAAAACCGTAGGTTGCGGGTTCGAGTCCTGCCGCCCCTGCCACCTGAACCGCCGCACCGGTGACCGGTACGGCGGTTCAGCGCTTCCGGGAGGCCGCCGACCGCAGGAAAGTGCGCCCGCGCGCTTTACAACTGCGCCGCGGCCGTGCTACAATTTGTACACTGGTCGCGCTGCCAGGTTTTCTTTGTGTTTGGGCATTTTCGCCTCGAAGGTGGTCGTGACATGGAACGCGTCAAAGCCTTCTTTGCGGGGATCCGCACGTACCTGAACGAGGTCGCCGGCGAACTCCGGAAGGTCATCTGGCCCAGCCGCGAGCGTGTCGTCAAGGCGACCGGCATCGTGGTGGTCATGGTCGCGCTGGTCGCCGGGTTCCTCTTCCTGTGCGACGTGGGGCTGGAGTGGCTGATGGGGCTGCTCTTCGCCTAGGCCGCAACCTACGCAAAGGCAGGTGGTGGGGGCCTGGCCTGCCCCCGGCTCATGGCAGAGAAGCGCTGGTACGTCGTCCACACCTACTCCGGGTATGAAAACAAGGTGAAGACCAACCTGGAGAAGCGCGTCGAGTCCATGGAGATGCAGGAGAAGATCTTCCGCGTCCTGGTCCCCATGGAGGACGAGATCGAGATCAAGGACGGCAAGCAGAAGAAGGTCAAGCGAAAGGTCTTTCCGGGGTACGTGCTCGTGGAGATGGTGATGAGCGACGACTCCTGGTACGTCGTGCGCAACACCCCGGGTGTGACCGGCTTCGTCGGGTCGGGCAACAAGCCCGTTCCGCTGACCGACGAAGAGGTCGAGGCCATTCTCCGCCGGCACTCCGAGGGCAAGCCGGCCAGCGTGTCGGTCGACTTCGAGATCGACCAGCCGGTGCGGGTGATCGCCGGTCCGTTCAAGGACCACACCGGCGTGATCAAGGAGCTCATCCCCGAGAAGGGCAAGGCGCGCGTCGTGATCACGATGTTCGGCCGCGAGACCCCGGTGGAAGTGGACTTCAACCAGATCGAGGAGATCTGACCCGAGCGCTAGGATCGAAGCGGTCGCGCATCCGGCGCGGCCCTTTGATGTGCGGGCCCCTTGGTCCGCAGTGGGAGGGCGCCCGGCGCGGCGCCCGCCGTACCACACTTTATTGAGGAGGAGTCATCGTGGCGAAGAAGGTCACAGCGGTGATCAAGCTGGCGCTGCCAGCAGGCAAGGCGACCCCGGCGCCGCCTGTCGGCCCGGCCCTGGGCCAGCACGGCGTCAACATCATGGCGTTCTGCAAGGAGTACAACGAGCGGACCAAGGATCAGGTCGGCCTCGTCATCCCGGTGGAGATCACCGTGTACGAGGACCGCTCCTTCACCTTCATCCTCAAGACCCCGCCCACTTCCGTCCTCATCAAGAAGGCGCTGGGCATTGAAACCGCCTCCGGGAACCCGAAGGCGGTCAAGGTGGGCAAGCTCACCCAGGCGCAGGTCGAGGAGATCGCCAAGATCAAGATGCCCGACCTGAACACCAACGATCTGGAGGCCGCCAAGCGCATGGTGATCGGCACCGCCCGGTCCATGGGCGTGGATGTCGAGTAAGGCACGGCCTTGGCTTGTGGGAGGCTGCCCCGGAGCGGCAGCCGAAACGCGGTATTACCACAAGGAGGAAGAGCGCAATGCCTAAGCGTGGCAAGAAGTACCGGGCTGCGGCGGCCTTGGTCGACCGCACCAAGCTGTACGAACCCATGGAGGCCCTGGAGCTGGTCAAGAAGACCGCCGTGGCCAATTTTGACGAGACGATCGAGGTCGCTTACCGGCTGGGCGTCGACGTCCGGCACGCGGACCAGCAGATCCGCGGCGCCGTCGTGCTGCCGGGCGGGACGGGTAAGAGCGTGAAGGTGCTCGTGTTCGCCAAGGGCGAGAAGGCGAAGGAGGCCGAGGAGGCCGGCGCGGACTACGTCGGCGCGGAGGACCTCGTGGCCAAGATCCAGGAGGGCTGGCTCGACTTCGACGTCGCCGTGGCCACTCCGGACATGATGAGCGTGGTCGGCCGCCTGGGCCGCATCCTCGGCCCGCGGGGCCTCATGCCCAACCCGAAGACCGGCACGGTCACCTTCGACGTCGCCAACGCCGTGAAGGAGATCAAGGCCGGTAAGGTGGAGTACCGCACCGACAAGGCCGGCATCGTCGCGGCGCCCATCGGCAAGGCCTCCTTCGACGTGGAGCGGCTGGCCGCGAACTTCCGGGCGCTGACGGAGGCCATCCTCCGGGCGAAGCCCGCGGCGGCGAAGGGCACGTACCTGAAGTCGGTCACCATCTCGTCGACGATGGGCCCGGGCATCAAGATCAACCCGGCCCGCCTCACCGCCATGCTCGGCGAGAGGTAACGGAGGTCCACCACGGGGTCCGCCTGCGGGCGGACCCCTCCGTCTTCGCCTGGAGCGTCTTTCGGCAAAGGTCCGCCGTGTATTGCAAGTGCGACATCTGCGAGATACTACTATAGATGGGAGACTGCGCCATCATATATACGAAATGCTCTTGCAACAGTGGCAGCGGGAGGTGAATGAGCAGATGGACGAGCGCGAGATCCGGCAGCGGCTGGACAGCCTGGTGGACCGGTGGCTGAAGGCCTCGCCGGCGGAGAGGCGCATCCTGCTCCTGGAGAAGATCCGGCTGGAAGACATGCTGGAGGAGCAGGAGCGCTCGTAGGCCTACGTGCGCTGCAACTCATCCTTGACGCCTGCACACCGCGCGGGTATACTCGTAGATGTGCGTGAACCGCATACCGCACGACCGTAGACAGCGGGTGCCTGAGTGGCCTAAACGGCGCTTTGCCGGCCCGCCGAGGTCGGAAGTCGCGCCGAGGCAGGCGCGCGCGTCTGGGTGTGCCTGACTCAGACCTCCGACTGGCTATGGTCGGGGGTCTTTCTTATGCGGCTGCGGAAAGGGGGGTGAACCGATGGTGCGCAAGATCCGTCCCGAGAAGCAGCAGGTGGTGGCGGAGCTGAAGGAGGCCTTCCAGAACGCCAAGAGCGTCGTGCTGGCCGACAACCTGGGGCTCACCGTGGCCGAGGTGACCAAGCTGCGCCGTGAGCTCCGGCAGGTCGGGGCCGAGCTGAAGGTGGCCAAGAACACCCTGATCCGCATCGCGGCCACGGAGCTGGGCATCGAGGGGCTGGAACCCTACCTGCACGGCACGACGACCCTGGCGTTCTCCTACGAGGACGAGGCGGCCGGCGCCAAGAAGATTCGCGAGTTCTTCGCGCGGGAGCGCGACCCGAAGTTCAAGGTGAAGGCCGGCATCCTGGAAGGGAAGGTCATCGACGCGGAGGGCGTGAAGGCCCTGGCCGACCTGCCGAGCCGCGAGGTCCTGCTCTCCCAGGTGCTGGGCGGCATTCAGGCGCCGCTGCAGGGCGTCGTCAGCGCCATCAACGGGCTTCTGGCCAGCTTCGCCTACGCGCTGGACGCGCGCATCCGCCAGCTGGAGGGTGCCGAGGCCTAATTGGAATTCCCATTTTGATGAAAGCCCAAGTTTAAGGAGGTTTCCCGCATGTCCAAGGCTGCTGAGGTTATCGAGATCATCAAGGGCATGACCGCCCTCGAGCTGAAGGAACTGAAGGAGCTGTTCGAGGAGACCTTCGGCGTCACCGCCGCCGCTCCGGTGGCCGTGGCCGCTGCTGCTCCCGCCGCCGGCGCTGCCGCCGCTGCCCCGGCCGCTGAGGAGAAGACCGAGTTCGACGTCATCCTGAAGTCCCCCGGCGCCAACAAGATCGCCGTCATCAAGGTGGTCCGCGAGCTGACCGGCCTGGGCCTGAAGGAGGCCAAGGACCTGGTCGACGGCGCGCCCAAGCCCGTCAAGGAGAAGGTCTCCAAGGCCGACGCCGACGCCGCTGCCGCGAAGCTCAAGGAGGCCGGCGCCGAGGTCGAGATCAAGTAACCGACGCCTTTTGCAGGAAGGGAGGGTTGAAGCCAGCGCCCGGCCGCGCGGCTTCAACCCTCGCCTGCTTTGCGGAAAGAACAGGGGCGGGCGGAACCTGGCGGTCCCGCCCGCAGCCCGGCTTTCCCTTGACAGGGGTTCCCTGCCGTGGTAACATGATAACTTGCCATCAAAGTGTGGACGGGTAGGCTTGGCGCACCCCCGCCCAGCGCCGTCGCCGGGCGGAAGGTTCAGCCCCCGATCCGGAACGGCATCCCGGAATGGCCGACCAGCGGCGGTCGGCGGTCTGTTTGCCTTTTTTCTTTTTCGTAGTCGAAGGGGATTTCTCCTGCCGCAAGACCGAAATCGGCGGGAGAGATGATCATACATCGAGCGCTTCCGCGGTGGGCACTTCCAGACGGGGAGCTTCTTGATGGCCACCAAACAGGAGCGAGGAGGCCTAGACCGCATGCCGAAGATCGTGCAAGCTGGCAGGAGACAGCGGCTCAGCTTCTCCCGGATCGACGAGGTCCTGGAGATGCCGAACCTGATCGAGCTCCAGCGCAACTCCTATCAGTGGTTCCTGCGTGAGGGCCTGAGGGAGGTGTTCCAGGACATCTCCCCGATTCAGGACTTCACCGGCAACCTGGTGCTGGAGTTCCTCGACTACAGCTTGGGCGAACCGAAGTACTCGATCGAGGAGTGCAAGGAGCGGGACGTCACCTACGCCGCTCCCCTGCGCGTCCGGGTCCGGCTCATCAACAAGGAGACCGGCGAGGTGAAGGAGCAGGAGGTCTTCATGGGCGACTTCCCGCTCATGACGCCCACCGGCACCTTCATCATCAACGGCGCGGAACGGGTCATCGTCTCCCAGCTTGTCCGCTCTCCGGGGGTGTACTTCTCGGAGCAGATCGACCCCTCGGGCAAGAAGCTGTTCTTCGCGACCCTGATCCCCAACCGGGGCGCGTGGCTCGAGTTTGAAACCGACGTGAACGACGTCATCTACGTCCGCGTCGACCGCACCCGCAAGCTGCCCGCGACGGTGCTCCTGCGCGCCCTGGGCTACAGCACGGACCAGGAGATCATCGACGCCGTCGGCGACTCGGAGTACGTCCGGCGCACCCTGGAGAAGGACGGCACCGAATCCGAGGAAGATGCCCTGATCGAGATCTACAAGCGGCTGCGGCCCGGTGAGCCGCCCGCCGCTGACAACGCGCGGCAGCTGCTCGAGACGCTCTTCTTCGAGCCGAAGCGCTACGACCTGATGCACGTCGGCCGCTACCGGCTGAACAAGAAGCTGGCCCTGAAGCGGCGCATCGTCGGCACGTTCACCGTCGACCGGGTGGTGCACCCCGAGACGGGGGAGGTGCTGGCCGAGGCCGGCGTGCAGATCGACAAGAAGCTGGCCGAGCGGATCGACGAGTCGGGCCTCAGCGCGCTCACCGTCCGGCTGCGCGACGGCGACCTGGTGCGCGTGGTCACCAACGGCAAGCCGGACATCAAGGTGAAGACCATCGTCCGCGAGGACATCGTGGCGATCATCAACTACATCGTCAGCCTGTTCAAGGGCCTGGGCAGCATCGACGACATCGACCACCTGGGCAACCGGCGCGTGCGCTCCGTCGGCGAACTGCTGCAGAACCAGTTCCGCATCGGCCTCGCCCGCATGGAGCGGGTGATCAAGGAGCGCATGACCATCCAGGACGTCGACATCATCACGCCCCAGGCGTTGATCAACATCCGGCCGGTGGTCGCCGCGGTCAAGGAGTTCTTCGGCTCCTCGCAGCTCTCCCAGTTCATGGACCAGACCAACCCGCTGGCGGAGCTGACCAACAAGCGGCGCCTCTCGGCCCTGGGCCCCGGCGGCCTCTCCCGGGAGCGGGCCGGCTACGAGGTGCGCGACGTGCACACCTCCCACTACGGCCGCATGTGCCCCATCGAGACGCCGGAAGGTCCGAACATCGGCCTGATCGGCGCCCTGGCGACGTTCGCGCGCATCAACGAGTACGGCTTCATCGAGACGCCGTACCGCAAGGTCGAACAGGGCCGGGTGACCAATGAGATCGTCTACCTCACCGCCGACGAGGAAGACGAGAACATCATCGCCCAGGCCAACGAGCCCCTCAACCCGGACGGCACCTTCGTGCGGGACCGGGTCACCTGCCGCTACCGGGACGAGATCCTGCAGGTTCCGCCGACTCAGGTGGACTACATGGACGTCTCGCCCAAGCAGGTGGTGTCCATCGCCACGGCCTTGATCCCGTTCCTGGAGAACGACGACGCGTCGCGCGCCCTGATGGGCTCCAACATGCAGCGGCAGGCCGTGCCGCTCCTGCGCACCGAGGCCCCGCTCGTCGGCACCGGGATGGAGTACCGCTCGGCCTTCGACTCCGGCGTCTGCGTGATCGCGGAGAACGACGGCGTCGTGCTGCGCGCGACGGCGTCGGAGATCGTCGTGCAGTACGACGACGGGCAGGTCAAGAAGTACAAGCTGATCAAGTTCACCCGGTCCAACCAGGGCACCTGCATGAACCAGAAGCCGATCGTGCGCGCCGGCGACCGGGTGCGCAAGGGCGACGTCATCGCGGACGGCCCGTCCACCGATCAGGGCGAGCTGGCCCTCGGCCGCAACGTGCTCGTGGCCTACATGTGCTACGAGGGCTACAACTACGAGGACGCGATCATCATCAACGAGCGGCTCGTGCGTGAGGACATCTTCACCTCGATCCACATCGAGGAGCACGAGTGCGAGGCGCGCGACACCAAGCTGGGTCCCGAGGAGATCACCCGCGACATCCCCAACGTGGGTGAGGACGTCCTGAAGGACCTGGACGAGCGCGGCATCATCCGCATCGGCGCCGAGGTGCGTCCGGGCGACATCCTGGTCGGCAAGGTCACGCCCAAGGGCGAGACGGAGCTCACCGCCGAGGAGCGGCTGCTCCGGGCGATCTTCGGCGAGAAGGCGCGCGAGGTGCGCGACACCTCCCTGCGCGTGCCGCACGGCGAGTCGGGCATCGTCGTGGACGTGAAGGTGTTCACCCGCGAGAACGGCGACGAGCTCTCGCCCGGCGTGAACCAGCTCGTGCGGGTTTACATCGCCCAGAAGCGGAAGATCAGCCAGGGCGACAAGATGGCCGGCCGCCACGGCAACAAGGGCGTGATCTCCGTCATTGTGCCCGAGGAAGACATGCCCTTCCTGCCCGACGGCACGCCGGTGGACATCATCCTGACGCCCCTGGGCGTGCCCTCCCGCATGAACATCGGCCAGATCATGGAGGTTCACCTGGGCTGGGCGGCGAAGGAGCTGGGCCTGCACGTGGCCAGCCCGGTCTTCGACGGCGCCAACGAGCAGGACATCCGCGAGATGCTGCTGAAGGCGCACCTGCCGCCCAACGGCAAGACGGTGCTCTACGACGGCAAGACCGGCGAGCCGTTCGACAACGAGGTCACCGTCGGCTACGAGTACATGCTGAAGCTCCACCACCTGGTGGACGACAAGATCCACGCCCGGTCCACCGGCCCGTACTCCCTGGTCACCCAGCAGCCCCTGGGCGGCAAGGCGCAGTTCGGCGGCCAGCGGTTCGGCGAGATGGAGGTCTGGGCCCTGGAGGCCTACGGCGCCGCCTACACGCTGCAGGAGCTGCTCACGGTCAAGTCCGACGACGTCGTCGGCCGCGTGAAGACCTACGAGGCCATCGTCAAGGGCGAGAACGTGCCGGAGCCCGGCGTGCCCGAGTCGTTCAAGGTGCTGATCAAGGAGCTGCAGTCCCTGTGCCTGGACGTGAAGGTGCTCGACGAGCACGGCAACGAGATTGAGCTGCGCGAGCTCGACGACGAGACGGAGCTGTCCGACCGCGACCTGGACCTCCCGGCCCTGGGCGGTGCGGACCTGGCCGCCAAGCGCGCGCCGGCGCCGCAGCCCGAGCCGGCTCAGGCTGAGGCCCAGGAGGAGGCCGAGGCCGAGCCCGAAGAGGAGGAGGTCGAGGACATCGACGTGCCCCTCGATCCGGAGGAGCTGGAGAAGGTCGCCGGGGCCCTCAAGAATCCCGTGCGCGCGGGCCGCAGGGACGTCTCCGGCACGCGCGGCGGGCTGGAGGACGACGACCAGGATCTGGGCGAGGAGGATCTCTTCAGCGAGGGCGAAGACGGTCTGGAGGACGATGTCGGTCTCTACCGGGGCCGCAGCCGCCGCCGCCTGTCCGACGACTTCGACGACGAGGACGAGGAGTAGGGGAGGGTGCTGAGCGATGCTTGATGTCAACTTCTTTGACTCCATCCAAATCGGCCTGGCCTCTCCCGAACGCATCCGGCAGTGGTCCCGCGGCGAGGTGAAGAAGCCGGAGACCATCAACTACCGGACTCTGCGCCCCGAGCGCGACGGCCTGTTCTGCGAGCGGATCTTCGGCCCGACCCGCGACTGGGAGTGCCACTGCGGCAAGTACAAGCGGGTCCGGTACAAGGGCATCGTCTGCGACCGCTGCGGCGTCGAGGTGACCCGGGCGAAGGTGCGGCGCGAGCGCATGGGCCACATCGAGCTGGCCGCGCCCGTGAGCCACATCTGGTACTTCAAGGGCATCCCGTCCCGCATGGGGCTCATGCTCGACATGAGCCCGCGGGCCCTGGAGAAGGTGCTCTACTTCGCCGCGTACATCGTCACCGATCCCGGTGACACGCCGCTCATGGAGAAGCAGCTCCTGACGGAGAACGAGTACCGGGAGTACCGGGAGAAGTACGGCGACGCCTTCAAGGCCGGCATGGGCGCGGAGGCCGTGAAGGTCCTGCTGGAGAAGATCGACCTGGACCAGCTGGCGGAGGAGCTGCGCTACGAGGTCCGGAACGCCTCGGGCCAGCGCAAGCTCCGCGCGACCCGCCGCCTGGAGGTCGTGGAGGCGTTCCGCAAGTCGGGCAACCGGCCCGAGTGGATGATCCTCGAGGTCATCCCCGTCATCCCGCCGGACCTGCGGCCGATGGTCCAGCTGGACGGCGGCCGGTTCGCGAC
This sequence comes from Bacillota bacterium, assembly GCA_003242675.1. Next base: position 9,570 of record QGVE01000076.1, read on the forward strand.
GAGCGACCTCAACGACCTCTACCGCCGGGTGATCAACCGCAACAACCGGCTGAAGCGGCTCCTCGACCTGGGCGCGCCGGACATCATCGTCCGCAATGAGAAGCGCATGCTCCAGGAGGCCGTGGACGCCCTGATCGACAACGGCCGCCGCGGCCGCCCCGTGACCGGCCCCGGCAACCGGCCGCTGAAGTCGCTCTCCGACATGCTGAAGGGCAAGCAGGGCCGCTTCCGCCAGAACCTGCTGGGCAAGCGGGTCGACTACTCCGGCCGGTCGGTCATCGTCGTCGGCCCGCACCTGAAGCTGCACCAGTGCGGCCTGCCCAAGGAGATGGCCCTGGAGCTGTTCAAGCCCTTCGTCATGAAGAAGCTGGTCAACGACGGCCACGCCCACAACATCAAGAGCGCCAAGCGCATGGTGGAGCGGATGCGGCCCGAGGTGTGGGACGTCCTGGAGGAGGTCATCCGGGAGCACCCGGTGCTGCTCAACCGTGCCCCGACGCTGCACCGCCTCGGCATCCAGGCGTTCGAGCCGGTGCTGGTGGAAGGGCGCGCCATCCAGATCCACCCGCTGGTCTGCACGGCGTACAACGCCGACTTCGACGGCGACCAGATGGCGGTCCACGTGCCGCTGTCGGCCGAGGCGCAGGCCGAGGCCCGCATCCTCATGCTGGCGTCGCACAACATCCTGAACCCCAAGGACGGCCAGCCGGTCATCACGCCGTCGAAGGACATGCTGCTGGGGTCCTACTACCTCACGCTGCCCAAGCCCGACAGCGAGCCGAAGATGCGGTTCTCGCACCCGCACGAGGCGCTCATGGCGTACCAGAACGGGCTGGTCGAGCTGCATGACTGGGTGGAGATCCGCTTCCCCGCGCCCCCGGCGCACCTGGAGCCGGGTTCGGAGGAGTGGTGGGAGCACCCGGACAACTGGGGCACCGTGTCCGGCAAGCGGATCAAGACGACCGTCGGCCGGCTGATCTTCAACGAGGTCCTGCATCCCAAGCTCCGCTACATCAACGAGACCATCGAAAAGAAGTGGATGGGCCAGATCATCGACCTGGCCTACCGCAAGCTGGGCACGGTCAAGACCGCGGAGCAGGCCGACAAGATCAAGGACCTCGGGTTCCGCTACGCGACCCAGTCGGGCGCCACGATCGCCATCTCGGACATCAAGGTGCCCGCGGACAAGGACGAGATCCTGCGGGAGGCCGAGAAGGCGGTCGACGTCGTCGAGCGCAACTACCGCCGCGGCCTGATCACCAACGACGAGCGGTACCAGCGGGTCATCGCCATCTGGTCTGAGGCCAAGGAGAAGGTGACCAGCACGCTGGTCAAGACGATGGAGGACTTCAACCCGGTCAACATGATGATGAAGTCCGGCGCCCGCGGTAACATCTCGCAGATCACGCAGCTCGCCGGCATGCGCGGCCTGATGGCCGACCCGTCGGGCAAGATCGTGGAGCTGCCGGTGAAGGCCAACTTCCGCGAGGGCCTGACCGTGCTGGAGTACTTCCTCTCCACCCACGGCACCCGCAAGGGCCTGGCCGACACGGCCCTGCGCACCGCGGACTCCGGTTACCTCACCCGCCGCCTCGTGGACGTGGCGCAGGACGTCATCGTCCGGGAGGATGACTGCGGCACCACGGCCGGCATCACGTGGCGGGAGGAGGTCGACGAGTTCGGCAACGTGGTCGAGCCGCTCCTGCCGCACATCATCGGCCGCGTGGCGCTCAACGACATCGTTCACCCGGAGACCGGCGAGATCATCGTCTACGCCAACGAGATGATCGACGAGGAGCTGGCCGAGCAGATCGTGAAGGCCGGCATCAAGGAGGTCACCATCCGGTCCGTGCTCACCTGCCGGACCCGGTACGGCGTCTGCCGGGCCTGCTACGGCCGGAACCTGGCCACCGGGCGGCTGGTGGACGTCGGCGAGGCGGTGGGCATCATCGCCGCCCAGTCCATCGGCGAGCCGGGCACGCAGCTCACGATGCGCACCTTCCACACCGGCGGCGTGGCCGGCGAGGACATCACGCAGGGTCTGCCGCGCGTGGAGGAGCTCTTCGAGGCCCGCAAGCCGAAGGGCCAGGCGATCATCGCCGAGCTGGACGGCGTGGTCTCGATCGCCGAGCACAAGGGCCGGCGCGAGATCACCATCACCGCGGACGACGGCGAGTCGATCACCTACTCCATCCCGTACGGCGCCCGCGTCAAGGTGCGGCCCGGCCAGCGGGTGGAGGCCGGCGACGAGCTGACCGAGGGTTCGGTGAACCCGCACGACCTGCTGCGGGTGAAGGGCCTGCGCGGCGTGCAGCGGTACCTGCTGCGCGAGGTGCAGAAGGTCTACAACCTGCAGGGCGTGGACATCAACGACAAGCACATCGAGATCATGATCCGGCAGATGCTCCGCAAGGTGAAGGTGGAGGATCCGGGCGACACCGAGCTGCTGCCGGGCGGCTTCGTCGACATCTTCGACTTCGAGGAGGAGAACGAGCGGGTCATCATGCAGGGCGGCCAGCCCGCCGTCGCCCGGCCGGTGCTCCTGGGTATCACCAAGGCGTCGCTGGCGACGGATTCGTTCCTCTCCGCGGCGTCCTTCCAGGAGACGACCCGGGTGCTCACCGACGCCGCGATCAAGGGCAAGCGGGACCCGCTGATCGGCCTGAAGGAGAACGTGATCATCGGCAAGCTGATCCCTGCCGGCACCGGCATGGGCCGGTACCGCAACATCAAGGTGTACACGGTCGACGACCTGTACGCCCAGCAGCTGCAGGGTGCCGACGACTAGCGCGAAAGGGCCCGGCTGCCGTGAGGGGCAGCCGGGCCTTTTCACGCGCCCGGGGCGCACGTGCAGCGGGGCTCGGGGGCTGGGATGTGCCTGGGCACCGGGGCTCGGCCCTCAGGCCGCCCCTGAAGAGGAATGCTCCTCGGCGGACGGGCGTGCTCGCTGCGCAGTTCGCTCCGCTGCGCCCGCGCCGCCTGCCTGCGGAGCTTGAACTTAGCGGCCTGAAATGGCCTTCGCCCTCGGTGCCCAGGCGCACCCGTGAGGTGCGCCGGCCTGCGCAGATATCCGCGCGGCCGCGTCGGACAGGG
>QGVE01000207.1 GCA_003242675.1 Bacillota bacterium
GGAGATTAAGAAGAGTTGAGTCGAACTTATTATTTTTTTTAGAAGCGTAATGCGCATCACGAATAGGGACCCCATCCGTGGGGCCGGATGTTTATGAAAAGGGGCAACCTGGGGGCTCAGCCCATACCACACCGTGTGGGAGACGCTGGCGCTCTCTGCGGGCCTCTGGTCGCTGCCCCGGCGGCGCGCGGAGGAGGTGACCGCGGCGCTGGAGCTGGCACCGGTCGCTCACCGGCTGTGTGCCGACCTGTCGCCGGGCGAGGCGGCCCGGCTGCGCATCGCCCGGGCGCTGCTGCACGACCCTGCCCTCCTCGTCCTCGACGAACCGCTGGGAGACAGCGACCTGGAGAGCGCCGAGATCATCCAGGCCGCGCTCAGCGCCCTGGCCGACGAGGGCAAGGGCATCCTGCTCACCACGTTCGGCCATCCCCGCACCGTGCGCGCCGCGACCCGCGTCTGCTACCTGGAGCGCGGCCGGCTCGTCGGCGCCGGCCAATCCCCGGCGGCACCCGATGCGGAGCGCCGCGGCGCAGCCCGGGACGGCTCGGACCGGGCCGACGTGACCGGTCGCGTTCCGGACGCCGGGCAAGTCCCGCCCCGCGTGGCGCAGATCGCCGCCCGCCGCGACGAGCGTGTGGTACTGTTCTCGCCGGCGGAGATCCTGTACGCCTACGCCCAGGACAAGGGCGTCTACCTGCACACGGATGAGGGAGACTGGACCGCCTCCTTCACGCTCGCCGAGCTGGAGGCGCGGCTGGCCCCGCACGGCTTCTTCCGGGCCCACCGCGGTTACCTCGTCAATCTCGCGCACGTGAAGGAGATCATCCCCTGGACCCGCAGCAGCTTCTCCCTGCGGATGAAGGACGGCAGCGACGTCCCGCTGAGCAAGCACCGCGTGGCGGAGCTGAAAGAACTGCTGGGATGGTGAACGCGCCGCCGTCGGCCGCCCCGCCTGCCCCGGCCGTGCACCGGTCGTCCGCCTGCCTGCACCACTCGTCCCCGCCGCGGCACCACTGGTCCTGGCGCCGTACCGGTCGTCGTCCAAAGAGTGATGCGCCTCCCGCGCTCCGGCAAAATGGGGCCGAGGTGAGAGGCGTGATCGAACTGCTTCACGTGACCAAACGCTATGGCCCGGTGACGGCTCTGGAGGACCTGACCCTGGAGGTTCACGAGGGCGAGATCTTCGGGCTGCTGGGCCCCAACGGCGCCGGCAAGACGACCACCCTCCGGCTGGTGGCGGGCCTGGCCAGACCCACCCAGGGCCAGGTGCGGGTGGCCGGGCTGGATCCCTGGCAGCGCGGCGAGCCGGTCCGCCGGCAGATGGGGGTGGTCCTGGACGGCGGCTTGCTCTACGACAGCCTCACCGTCCGGGAAAACCTGTTGCTCTTCGCAGGCCTCTTCGGCGTCCGGGAGCAGGCGGTGCGCGACGCGATGGTTCAGATGGACATCGCCGACCTGCGGGACCGGCTGGCCGGCCGGCTCTCCAAGGGGCAGCGCCAGCGGGTGGCCCTGGCCCGGGCCCTCCTGCACGGGCCCCGGCTGCTGTACCTGGACGAGCCCACGTCGGGCCTCGACCCGCTGGCGACCGACGATCTGCACCGGCTGATCGGCAACCTGCGCGGCCAGGGGATCACGATCCTGCTGAGCAGCCACGACATGGCCGAGGTGGAGGCCCTCTGCGACCGGGTCTGCATCCTGCAGCGGGGGCGGATGATCGCCTGCGGGACCCCCGCCGAGCTGAAGCCGCGGAGCGGCCACCCCGGGACGGACGCTGTCATCCGGGGGGAGGGGGGGGGGTGTTGACGCGTTTTGTGTGGGTGGCCGGGGGGGGGGGGTGGGCGTGGAAGCGCAACCGCCGCATCCTGATGTACGTGGCGATGATGCTGGGCATGGCGGCCATCTACGCCCTCGATGGGGAGGGTACGGCCGACTTCCTTCCCGTGGTCCTGATCGTCTCCATCTACTCCGGCATCTGGCAGATGACGGTCAACTCCCTGGTGGAGGAGAAAGAACGGCGCACCCTCGAGGCCCTGCTGGTCACCCCGGTCCGGCCCCTGGAGATCATCGGCGCCAAGGCGTTCGTGGGCGTGGCGCTGGCCGCCTCGATGAGCGTCCTGATCCTGCTCGTCTTCCGGCGGCCGCCCGGAGCGCCGCTGGTGCTCCTGCTGGGCATCGCCCTCGCCATCGGCTTCGCCACCGCGTCCGGCGCCCTGGTGGGCATCGTGGCCCGGGACCTGAAGACCTCCTCCCTCTACCGGACGCCGGTGCTGGCCGTGCTGGTCGGCGGAACCGTCATCCCCTGGCAGGACTCCGGCCTGGCCGTCGCAGAGGTGATGCGGTGGCTCCCCACCCGGCCGGTCCAGGAGCTGATGTGGGGCGGCTGGACCGGTGCGCCGGTGCCGGTGGCGCAGCACGCCGCGGTGATGCTGGCTTACACCGCGCTGCTGCTCGCGGTCGACGCCCGCATCCTGAGGCGCCAGGCAACCACCAGGTGACGAACCGTCTCGGAAAGGATGATGACCGTGCTACACGTGGTCTACGATCCCCACGATCCCACCGCCTGGTACCCCAACTTCCTCGCCGGCCTCCGCATGGGGCTGGACGAGGCCGGGGTGCCCTACGACTACTCGCCCCGCATGCCCGAGCGGCCCCGGGGCCCGGTCTTCTTCACCCGCTACACCGTGCAGAAACAGCTGCTGGAGGCGGCCGAGCCGCCGGAGCACGTCATCATCCACGAGCACGACATCTGGAACCCCTTCACCAACGCCTACGACCCCGCCGACCTCTGGATCTACAGCCACCCCTCCCTGGCGGCGATCCTGGTCACCAACCCGTCCATGGTCCCCTGGGGCGAGCGGTACCTGCCCGCGGGGTCGCGCGCCCAGGTGGTCGCCGCCGGCTTCCCCTACGACCACACCCTGATCAACCGGGTGATCGCCGAGCTGAAGCCCGGCCCGGATCGCGAGAGGCTGGTGGTCTTCCCCGGCCGGCTCAACGAGTTCTACCAGCCCTACCTGTCGGTGCGGATGGCCTTCGAGCTGATGGACCG
>QGVE01000208.1 GCA_003242675.1 Bacillota bacterium
CCCTTCGGGTGGTTGGTCGTGCTTCTACTCGAAGGGAACGCGCCGGTGACCTTTTCTGTCAACCACCGCCCGGACTCCCCGGGATTTTACACCCTACCTGGGACACTAACCCGTCAACTGTCGGACGCCCCACGTAGCTGTCAAGTCTAAGTGGGGTCACAGCCTCTCCCAGAGCAGCCGAGTCGCACTCAGCTAGACAGGTACGGACACAAAACGCGCCCCCTGACACCGGCCGACAGTGGTTGCTCATGCGCTTGCCTGCCGGTCAGATGTCACCGGTGTTCTCCACGGCATCGGCTGGCCTCGCACAATCAACTCCGACGTAGGCACGAGCCGAGCCAGTTGCTTCAGCCGACGGCCCAGTTCGCTGTCCCCGGCCGCAGTTGCCAGAAGCGGGAGACGTGCCGCCAGCCATTCCGCCGGGTCAGTTGTCGACAGCTTTTCAATCACTTGGTTCGGCGCATGACGGCGGTCAACGCGTGTAATAGCCGGCCAGCGCCGCCTCTGCCATCCCGCCAGCCAGGTATTGAGATGCCCTTCTGCGTGGAGGCAGCGGAGCTGCGCCATGTGGTGCGCACCGCTCGTTCGCCAGCTCATGCCCCGTTTCGTCATGCGCACCGCCAGCACGTGGTTAATCTCCGCTTCAGATGCACCGAGCCCTCTCGCCCCTTCCGGCACAGGCTGGTTACCACTGCGCCAGTCCAGCAGCCCGGACCAGTTCGCTTTCAGGTAGCGCCGCAGCTCTCTTACTCGCCGCGCCTCTTCCTCACCCGGGGCTGTCGCCAAACCTTCTGACAGCACCCGCCCCAGAGCCTTCAGATCCTGCTGCGCCACCGCCCTCAACGCTCGCCTGACCAGGTCCGGCGAAAACCCTAGCGCCTCCCGAATCGCCCGGTTCCGATGGAAGGGGTTCAAGTACACCTCAGCATCCGCAAAGTACTGCTTCGCTTGCCGGATCCATTCCGCTCCATCGCCGTTGATAACCACCCGGTCCACCTTCTCCGGATCGTAGCGCTGTACGAAGCAGATCTGCCCGCGCTCCCAAAACTCCTGTGTCGGCAGGCAGCCGGCCCAGGCCGCCTTGTTCACCAACCGGTACCTTGTACCGCTGGGGCTTTCCGCTTCCCATCCTTCGTGCATCACACCCAGCTTCAACTCCACAGCTTTCTGCTGTTCTCGCTGCAGCGGCAGGAAGAGACCGTCTGTCTCGATCACTACTGCCTCCGCGGCGCGGCCCTCGCTCGCCGGCACCTGACCGCGTTCAAACACCGCCTGCACCTCTTCGCGGAACTGCCGGTCTCTCTCCTGTCCGGCTTCCTGCAGCCAGCGGTGTACCTCCTGGTGGCTGACAGGTACCCTGAAGCGCTCCTGCAGGACAGTCGCCGCTTCCCGGAAAGACATCTTGGTCGCCAGGTCTACCGCCAGTTCCTGCACCAGCGGACAGAAGCGCTCCTCCGGCAACAGCCCCAGCATTTCATCCAGCGGGTAGCGGTACTCCCAACTGCCATCCGGCCGCCGCCTCCGGTAGCCGCGGCGCCGAAACCGAATCTCCATCCCGAAGAGGCTGACCAGGGTCCGCTCGCGCGGCCCGATGGACTCCCACCCCTTCAGGCTTTCATCCCGCTCCCGCTGGCTTTCGATCTCCGCCAGCACCGCCTCAACCTGCCGGCAGAAATCGGCCACCAGCTTCTCCAGCAGCCACTGCACAAGATCCTTGAAGGACGTCACAGAATCCGCTACGTTGAACATAGGACCTCCCCCACGGAATCCCTTCAGGATTCTGAGTGTCCAGCCACTCTGGGGAGGTCTTTACTATTTCAAGTTGACTGATCCTGCTGTCCCCAATTTGATGTTACGCGTAGAGGCTCCTCATCCTTTCCGCTCACGCGCCGCCCGCCGGCAGCGGCACGAACAGGTCCGCGTCGTCCTGCAGGAGGACGCGCACCCGCGCGCCGGCCGGAAGGGGACCCGCGTGGGCCGGGATCACCGCGTAGGCGTTCGCCCGGGTCATCGAACTCAGAACGCCGGCCCGCTGGGCCATGCTGGTGTCCACCCGGAGCTCGCCTTCCGGTCCCCGGTACACCCTGGCCCGGAGGTAGCGGGTGATGCCCGCCCTCTTGGCTACGGGCTGGTCCAGCACCCCCTCCGCCGCCCGCAGGCCCAGGCGGCGCCGGCCCAGCAGGTGGTCCAGCAGGGGACGCACCAGGAGGTCGAAGTCCGTGATCGCCGCCGCGGGGTTGCCCGAGAGCCCGATGATCAGCCGGCCCTCGAGCACGCCCGCGCACACGGGCGTGCCGGGCTTGATGCTGACCCGCCAGAACAGCTGCTCCGCGCCCAGGACCGCCAGCGCCTCCCGCACCACGTCGAAGCGGCCGACCGAGACGCCGCCGGTGGTCAGGACCAGGTCGCACCCCGCAGACTCCCGCAGCATGCCGGCGATCACCGCGGACACGTCCCGGGCGACGCCCAGGAGGACGGGGACGGCGCCGGCCGCCCGCACGAGGGCGGCAACACCGACGCTGTTGGAGTTGCGGATCTGTCCGGGCCCGGGCGCCTGCTGCGGCGGCACCAGCTCATCGCCGGTGCTGAGGATGCCCACCCGCGGCCGGGCGAAGACGGGGACCTCGAGGATGCCCAGCGCCGCGAGCAGGTTGATCTCCTGCGGCCGGATGAGGTGGCCGGCCTCCAGGATGCGCTCGCCCTGGCGCACGTCCTCGCCGACCGGCGCGACGTTCTCCAGCGGCGCCACCGGGCGGAAGACCTGCACGCCCTCGGCGGTCACCTGCACCTCCTCGAGCCGGATGACCGCGTCCGCGCCCGGCGGCACCGCCCCGCCGGTCATGATGGCCGCCGCCGTGCCCGGGGCAAGCTCCGCGTCCGGGGGGTGCCCCGCGGGGATCACGCCGGCCGGGCGCAGCGTCCCGGGGCGCTCCGGGCCCGCCCCGCGGGTGCCCGCGGGAGGGACGGGCACCCCGTCCCGGCCCACCCGGGGGAAGGGGGGCAGGGGCCCGGGCGGGGGACGGCCCTCGGCGGCCGTTTA
>QGVE01000077.1 GCA_003242675.1 Bacillota bacterium
TCCGTTACAAGGTCGAGCGCAAGCTGGCGAAGGTCGCCGCGATCGGGTCGGTCCTGCCGCACTACCGGAGCCGCCACGCCCGGATCGCCCTGAAGCCGGCGGAGACGGCGGGCGTCCTGCGGGCCGTGGCCGCTGCCGTCGGCGGCGGGAAGCCCGGGCCCTGCGCGGCGGACCCCGAAACCGTGCAGCAGCTGGCCGCGCTGCTGGGCAGCGGCAAGCGGGTGGCCGTGGTCTGGGGCGGCGAGAACGCCGCGACCGGCCAGGCGCTCCTCGAGCTGGCCGGGGCGCTGAAGGCCGGCGGCCGCGCGGTCTCGGTGCTCGTCCCCGGCTCCCAGCACAACAGCCGGGGCGCGGAGGCGATGGGCGTCCTGCCGGGGTTCCTGCCCGGGTTTGCCGGCGTGACCGAACGGCGCGGCCGGGAGGCCGTGGCCCAGGTGTGGGCGGCCAAGCAGCTGCCCCAGGAGCCCGGCCTGGACACCGGCGGCATCCTGCGGGCGGCGGCGGAGGGCGAGATCGAGGCCCTGTACCTCGCCGGGGCCAACCTGATGAACACCTACCCCGACCGGCGGCTGGTCCAGGCGGCGCTGGAGAAGGCCTTCGTCGTCGCGACCGACCTCTTCATGAACGAAACCGTCGCCCTCGCCGACGTGGTGCTGCCCGCGGCGGCCCTGGGCGAGAAGAGCGGCTCCTTCACTGCCCTGGACGGCACGGTGCAGACCTTCAAGATCTCCAAGCGGCCCGAGGGCGAGGCCCAGCCCGACGGCGACATCCTGGTCGGCCTGGCGGCGGCCATGGGCGTGAAGCTTTCCGCGTCGCCGGCGCAGACCGCCGCGGAGATCGCCCGGCTGGTCGCCAAGCTGGAGGACGGCGCCGTCCTGAAGGGCGCCCCGGTCTCCCTGATCCAGGGCGCCGCGGCGCCGGAGCCGGCGGCCCGGCCGGAGGCCGAGAACGCGCTGTGGCTGGTGCCGGTCGACCGGCTCTACGCCGGCGGCTCCACGGCTCGGTTTGACAGCGAGTTCCGCCGCGTGCAGCCGCGGCCCGTCGCGCTGCTGAACCCCGCCGACGCCGCCCGCCTGGGCCTGAGCCAGGGCGACATGGTCGAACTCTCGGCCGGTGGCGAGAAGCTGGCGCTGCCGGTGGAGATCAGCAAGCGTGTGGTCCCCGGCACCGTGCAGGCGATCAGGGGCCTCAGCGCTGCGCCGGTGAACGCGCTCACCGCGGGCACTGCCCCGGTGGCCGTGACCGTGGCGAAGCTGGCCGTGGAGGTGGCGGACTGAGATGAACATCGGGATGACTGTGCTGGTCCTGGTCGTGAAGGCCCTGGTGCTGGCCCTGTGCGTCACCACGGCCGTCGCCGTCTTCCTGCTCTTCATGCGGAAGTTCCTGGCCTACTTCGCCTACCGGGTGGGGCCGGTGAAGGTCGGCCCGTGGGGCGTGCTCCAGCCCATCGCCGACGTGGTGAAGATGCTCTTCAAGGAAGACATCCTGCCGGAGCAGGCCGACCCGCTCATCTACCGCCTGGCGCCGGTCATCGCCTTCTTCTGCGCCCTGGGCGTCTGGGCGGTGATCCCCTGGGCGCCGCGCGGGTCCTGGTGGTCGTCGATGGCCGACCCCAACGCCGGAGTGCTGGTCATCCTGGCCGTCGCCGCGATGGGCGTCTACGGCACCGCCCTGGGCGGCTGGGCCTCCCAGAACAAGTACGGCCTGCTGGGCTCCATGCGGGCCACCGCGCAGATGATCTCCTACGAGCTGGCGATGGCGATGGCCCTGCTGGGGGTCATTTTGAAGACCGGCTCCGTGAGCATGTTCGACATCGTCGACGCCCAGCGGGACATGATCAACCTGTTCCCGCAGTTCCTGGGCTTCCTGGTCTTCTACATCGCGAGCCTGGCCGAGGCGGGCTGGACCCCGTTCGACCTGCCTGAGAGCGAGACCGAGCTCGTGGCCGGCTACCACACCGACTACGGCGGCATGCGGTTCGGCCTCTTCTTCCTGACCGAGCTGACGCATGCCGTCAACTCCGCCGTCCTCACCACCACCTTCTTCCTGGGCGGCTACAACCCGTGGTTCGGGCTCACGATGATCCCCGGCTTCGTCTGGTTCCTGCTCAAGGTGACCCTGCTGGTCTTCGTGCTCTACTGGATCAAGTGCACCTTCCCGCGCTTCCGCTACGACCGGCTGATGGTCTTCGGCTGGAAGGTGCTGCTCCCGATGGCGGCTCTGAACTTGGTGGGCACGGCCATCTACGTCGTCCTGCGGGCGTAGCCCGCGGGGCAGGGGGAGGTGTTCTGCGATGAACGGAATTGCGGCGATCGCCAAGGGGATGGCGACGACCCTCAAGGTCCTGTTCCGCAAGCCGGTCACGATCGACTACCCGTACGTGAAGCGGCAGCGGGCGCCGCGCTTCCGGGGCCGCCACGAGCTTCGGGTCTACGAGAACGGCCTGGAGATGTGCGTCGGCTGCGAGCTGTGCCAGGTGGCCTGCCCCGCCGCGGCCATCACCGTGGTGGCGGCCGAGAACGACCCGGACAACCCGCACAGCCCCGGCGAGCGCTACGGGTACAAGTACCAGGTGGACCTCCTGCGCTGCATCTTCTGCGGCATGTGCGAGGAGGCCTGTCCCACCGAGTGCCTGCACCTGACGCAGGAATTTGAGCTGGCCGACTTCACCCGTGAGTCGCTGATCCTGCAGAAGGAGCAGCTGGTCAACCGGAATCCCTCGGGCTACAAGGTGCCCCTGAACGTCTATCCCCCCTTCCGGCGGAAGGCGGTGAACACATGAACGCGCTGTTTGTCATCGCCGGGCTGATGGCGGTCGCCGGCGTCCTCGGGGTGATCCTGGCGAAGCCCCCGGTCTACCAGGTGATGTCGACCGTCTTCGCCTTCCTCGGGCTGTCGGCGCTGTACCTCAGCCTGCAGAGCGAGTTTCTGGCCGTGATCCAGCTCATCGTCTACGGCGGCGCCATCATGATCCTGTTCCTGTTCGTCATCACGCTGCTCACCGCCCGCCGGGACCCGGTGGAGAAGGACGTGGGGCAGCTGACCAAGCCGAAGCTCGCCGGCTACGCCGTCGGCGGGGCGCTGCTGATCATGCTCGCGATCGTCGGCCTCTTCGGCGGCGAGGGCCGTGTCGCCTGGTCGCAGGTGCCCGCGAACTTCGGCCAGGTGCAGCCGTTCGGCTATGAACTCCTGACGGCCCACGTGTTCCCGTTCGAAGTCCTGGCGTTCGTCCTCATGGTGGCCGTGATCGGGGTCATGATCCTCGTCGGCCGCCACCGGGCGTGAGGGAGGGGAGAGCCAGATGACGCCCGCATTCTCGCTCAATGCCTACGTCGCCCTCTCCGCCGTCCTGTTCGCCCTTGGCGGCATCGGCGTGCTGGTGCGGCGCAGCCCCCTGGCCATCCTGATGTCCATCGAGCTGATGCTGAACGCCGCCAACCTGCTGTTCGTCGCCTTCGGACGGGCGCACGGCAGCTACGAGGGCCAGATCATGGCCTTCCTGGTGATCACCGTCGCGGCGGCGGAGGTGGCCATCGGCCTGGCCCTGACGGTGCTCCTCTTCCGGCGCCGCGCGGACGTTGACGTGGACAACGTGAACGAGCTCAAGCTCTAATCCACCCGGGAAGGAAGTGTGACCATGGACCTCGCCTGGATGCTGCCGGCCATCGTCGTCGTCCCGCTCCTGAGCGCGGCGATCGTGGGCTACTTCCGGAACACCTGGTCCAAGGGACTGGTGTCCTGGGTGGCCTGTGGGTCCGTCGCCATCTCGTTTGCGCTGACGGTGGCCGTCGCGGCGCAGTACTGGGGCGGCGGGACCGTTCCGATCCGGTCCGGCCTCACGTCCTGGGGCAGTCTGCTCGACCTGGGCCTCGTGGCCGACGGCCTGTCGCTCTGGTGGGCCCTGGTGGTGACCGGAGCCGGCCTTCTGATCCACATCTACTCCACGGCCTACATGGGAGCGGACGACTCCTACGGCCGCTTCATGGCGAAGATGAACTTCTTCATCTTCGCCATGACGCTGCTGGTCTTGTCGGACAACTTCGCCGGCATGGCGATCGGCTGGGGTTGCGTGGGCCTCGCCTCGTACATGCTGATCGGGTTCTACTTCACCCGGCCCGGCGCGCAGCACGCCGCGATCAAGGCGTTCGTGATGAACATCATCGGCGAGGCGGGGCTGTTCGCCGGCATCGCCTTCATCTACGCGAACTTCGGCTCCTTCAAGTTCGATGACGTGTTCGGCGCCATCGCCCAGGGGCAGGGGAGCCGCGCCGCCCTGAACCTGATCGGCCTGCTCTTGCTCATCGGCGCGGCGGCCAAGTCGGCCCAGCTGCCCCTGCACACGTGGCTTCCCTACGCCATGGAAGGCCCCACGCCGGTGTCGGCCCTGATCCACGCCGCCACGATGGTGACGGCGGGCGTCTACCTGGTCTCCCGGGCCCACCCGATCTACGAGGTGGCCTCGGGCGCGGCCATGACCGTCGCGTGGATCGGCGGCCTCGGCGCCCTCTTCGGCGCCCTGGTGGCGGCGGGCCAGTTCGACATCAAGCGGGTGCTGGCCTTCTCGACCCTGTCCCAGATCGGCTACATGTTCCTGGCCAACGGCCTCGGGGCCTACGTGGCCGCGGACTTCCACTTCTTCACCCACGCCTTCTTCAAGGCGTGCCTGTTCCTCGCCGCCGGCATCGTGGTGCACCACTACCACGGCGACCAGGACATCCGACACATGGGCGGCCTCTGGTACCGCGACCGGTTCGCCGCCATCACCTTCGGCGCGGCGGCGCTGGCGCTCATCGGCCTGCCGCCCTTCGCCGGGTTCTTCTCGAAGGATGAGATCCTGCTCGCGGCGTTCAGCCAGGGGCAGTGGGCGCTCTTCACCATCGCCGTGCTGGCGGCCGGGCTCACCGCCTTCTACAACGTGCGGCTCTTCAGCCTGGTCTTCCTGGGCGACGCCTACGTGCCGCCGGTCAAGCCGGCCGGCAAGAAGCGGAGCCGGGCGCAGGCGGCCGCTGACCACGGCGCCGGGGCGCACGGGCACCACCACGCCACACCGGCGGCCATGAAGTGGCCGGTGGCCATCCTGGCCGTGCTGTCGGTCGTCTCGGGCTGGCTCTTCTTCGGCCACTACCAGCTCACCGCCCTGGAGCCCGCGTTCCCCACGCTGGAACTCCACGCTGAGGCCGTGAACCCCGTGGTCGCCGGCCTTTCGGTGGCGGTGGCCCTGGTGGGCGGCCTGGTCTCGTGGTACCTCTACCGGCCTCAGGGCGCGCGCCGGGCGGTGGAGCTGGATCCGCTGCACAAGCCGGGCATCCTGTACCACATGTTCTACGTGGACACGCTGTACGACGTCCTCTTCGTGCAGCCCGCCCGGGCCGTGGCGGAGTTCGTGGGCGACCTGCTCGACCCCCGCGGCATCGACGGCGTCGTCAACGGGCTGGGAACGCTGTCCCGGGAGCTGGGCGGCCTGCTCCGCCGCTGGCAGAACGGGCTGGTCCGCTCGTACGTGCTGACGGTCTTCGCCGGCGTCCTGCTGGTGGTCGCATACTACGTGTTCTACGTCTAAGCACCCGGTGGTCATGTAAGGAGGGGCTCGCGTGCCTGTCGATCTCAACTTCACCATAGCGGCGCCGCTCCTGGCGCTGGCCGCCGGGGCGCTGCTGATCCTGCTGCTCGACCTGCTGTTCCAGTACGACACGATTCAGGGGCCCATGTACGTCGCCGCGGTAGGCGCCGTGCTGGTCGCGGGCTGGTACCTGGTGCCGCTCTGGCGGGGCGTGGCTGAGCCGTCGGGCTTCCACGGCATGCTGGTGATGGACCGGTTCGCCGCGGTCTACGGTCTCGTGCTGCTGGTTGCGGCGCTCCTGGCGGTGCTGCTGTCCTTCGGCAGGGTCCGGGAGGACCAGTCGGGGTACCTGGCGCTGTTGCTCTGGGCTGCCATGGGCATGGTGCTGCTGGGCGGCGCCGGGAACCTGATGGTCATCTTCCTCGGGATTGAGCTGCTGTCGCTGGCGCTGTACGTGATGATCGCGTTTGCGCCGAAGCGGATGGCAGCCCGGGAGGCGGCGTTCAAGTATTTCGTGCTGGGATCGGTGGCCGCCGCGTTCCTGGTCTTCGGCTTCGCCCTCATCTACGGCGCCACCGGCACCATGTCCCTGTCGGGCATCGCCGCGGCCGCCCGCAGCTTCACCAGCGAGGGCGCCTGGTCGGTGGGGCTCTACTACAAGGTCGGCGTGGGGCTGGCCATCGCGGGGCTGGCCTTCAAGATGGCGCTGGTGCCGTTCCACATCTGGGCGCCGGACGTCTACCAGGGCGCGCCGACGCCGGTGACCGCTTTCATGGCCATCGGCACCAAGGCGGCCGCCTTCGCCGCCATGGCCCGGCTCCTGGTGGCCGCGGTTCCCCAGGCCTACCAGCCGTCCTTCCTGCTGCCGCTCTCCATCCTGGCCTTCGCCTCGATGATGCTGGGCGCCTCGGCGGGCATCTGGCAGACCGACTTGAAGCGGCTGATGGCCTACTCGGGCATCGCCAACGCCGGCTACCTGATCATGGCGATCCCGGGCCTGGGGCTGGACGGGCTCTCCGCCGCGGCCTACTACCTGGCCGCCTACGGCTTCGCCACGATGGGCATCTTCGCCGTGGTGCGCATCCTGGAGGCGGACGGGGTGGACGGCTCGCAGATCGCCAACCTGAAGGGGCTGTTCTACCGCAGCCCCTGGGCAGGCGTCTGCCTGGCCGTGCTCTTCTTCGGCCTGGTGGGCGTTCCGCCCACGGGCGGATTCGTCGGCAAGTTCCTGCTGGCGATCGCCGCCGTGCGCGGCGGGGCCTGGATCGTCCTGACCGGTCTGATCCTCTCCACGGGCATCTCCGCCTACGTCTACCTGAGGGTCATCGGCACCGCGTTCACGCGGGCGAAGGAGGCGCCGCAGCCGGAGGAGGGGGCCGTCCCGCACGCGCCGACCCGCACCGCCGCCCAGGTGGTGCTGGCGGTGGCGACGGTCGGCACCCTGGTGCTGGGCGTGCTGCCGGGGCCGATGGCGGAGGTGCTGCGGGTCAGCCTGGTGGGGATGTAGTTCCTGCCATGGGGCGTGGATGGGCCCGGGTGAGCGAGGTGCTCACCCGGGCCCTTTGCGCGTCCGGAGGATGGCGAAGCGGGCATGCCGGGCGGACGGAAGGGGGCAGGACCGGAGGGCCGCAGCGAACGGAACCGCGCCGCCATCGGCTGCCGGCGGCCCACTTGATAATGATAACCGTTATCAAATATAATGTGTGTGACGTTGGCCTGACGGGGGGGATGCGGATGTCGGATGGACTCGGCCCCCCGGGCCTGCGCTACCTGGGCGAACAGCGGCTGACGCTGGGCGCACGGCGCACGGTCGCGGTGCCCTCTGATCGGTGTGGCCGCTTCCTCTGGTGTGAGAGCACGAGCCTGCTGGTGGTGGGCGAAGGCCCGCGCGGCCGGTGGAGCTGCCGGGTGGGGCCGGGGGAGCTGCTCTTGCTCTGCCCCGCCGAGCGGGCCTGGGTCACGAGCCTGAGCGAGCGCGCGAGCGAACTCCGCCTCCTGCATTTCGAGGCCGGGGAGGAGGGGCACGGTAGGGGCCTGGCGCGCGGGATCCCGCCAGTTCCGGTCCGGATCCCCGGGTTCGAGCCCGCCCTGCAGGCCCTGGCGGCGGCCGGGGGCAGCGGCGCCCCGGCGGGCGGCCGCGTGCCGGAGCCGGACACGGCCGCGCTCATTCGCTTCTTCCGCACCCAGGCGCACCTCTACGAGTTGATGGCGGCCTACCTGGGCGGCGCGCGCCGGCGCCCGGGGCCGTTCTCGGTCCTGGGGTACGCGGAACAGGTCCGCAGCCAGATGGCCGCCCACAGCGAGCGGGATTACAGCATCGAGCTCATCGCCCGCAGCTCGGGCGTGAGCCCGCACCGGTTCTACCAGGCGTTCCGGCTGCTCACCGGCCTGACGCCGCACAAGTACCTCTCCGCCCTGCGGCTGCGGAAGGCCCTGCGGCTGCTGGCCGGGGACTCCCGCTCGGTGGCGGAGGTGGCCCACGCGGTGGGCTACGGGGACGAGTTCTACTTCAGCCGGGTGTTCAAGCGGGAGCTGGGCATTGCGCCCAGCGCCTTTGTGCGCCAGGTCCGGTCCCGGCCGAGGGTCGAGGCGGCCCCCGGCGACCTGGCGATCTTCGGCCTTGCCGCTCCCCCGGAGGGCGGGGGCCCGGGCGGCGGATCGCAGGGCGGCTTCCGCGGCCCGGCCGGCGAGGGGGAAGACGCGCGGGGAACGGCGTGGAGCCGGGGGCCCCTCGAGGGGGAGGACCCGCCCGGCGCGGCGTGGAGCCGGCGCGTGGAGCGGCTGGGAGAGGCCCTGGGCCTGGAGAGCGTTGCCGCCCACTGGGTCTCCCTCATGGAGCGGCGGCTGTGCCACCTGAAGAGCCTGGTCCGCAGCGCCTTCGCGGAGGCGCCGTTCGTCGTGGTGGGGGTGGACGGCGCCGGGTACCGGGTCTTCGGCACGCGCCACCCGGAAGTCGGCGACCTGCTCTACGGCGCCGCCGGCTTCACGCCCTGCGAGGCCGTGCGCGGCCTGCGGGAGCTGCGGGTGGCCGCCCTGGCCGAGGTGGCCGCCCTGGGGTGCCCCAGGGCGGTATTCCTGGTGGAGGGCGGGGATCGGCCGTCGCTGCCGGCCGACTGGGCCGAGGCGGTCGGGCACGAAGGCGCCCGCTGCCTGGTGGCGGGCTGGCCCGGGGAAGTGGATGCGACCGCCTGCGAGCGGCTGGTCGAACAGCTGACTCTCGCCCTCCTGGAACCGGAGTTCGCCCGGGATACCTGGGGATGAGAAAGTTCCATGTCGAGCTGAGGAAGCTCCATGTTTCCACCGGCCGGGCTTCGTTTATTCTCAGGTCGGTGAGAATGAGAATCGCTATCAACCAAGGGGACGAAGCCGCGATGGATGGGTGTTTACCGTGAAGCGATCGCTCCTGGTTCCGCTGCTCACCGCCCTGCTCATCATCCTCACCGTCTGCTCGCTGCTCGTCGGCGTGACGGACATCAGCCCTGCGCAGGTCCTCCGGCTGAACGCTGACCAGCGGATGGTGCTCCTGACCAGCCGGGTTCCCCGCACCGCCGCGATCATCCTCGCCGGGGTGGGCATGGGGGTATCCGGCCTGATCATGCAGCAGCTTTCCCGCAACAAGTTCGTCTCGCCGACGACGGCGGGCACCGACGACTCCGCCCGCCTGGGCATCCTGGTGGCGATGATCCTCTTTGGCTCCGCGACGATGATGCAGAAGATGATCCTCGCCCTGCTCTTCGCCCTGGCCGGCACGTACGTCTTCATGGCGATCCTGGACCGGGTGAAGTTCAAGGACGCCGTCTTCATCCCGCTGGTGGGCCTGATGTTCGGCAGTATTGTGAGCTCGGTCACGACGTTCTTCGCCTACCGGTACGACCTGCTCCAGGCCGTCACCACCTGGCTTCAGGGGAACTTTGCCCTGGTGATCAAGGGGCGCTACGAGCTGCTCTATCTCTCGGTTCCGGCGGTGATCGCCGCGTACGCCTACGCCAATCGGTTCACCATCGCCGGGATGGGGGAGGACTTCGCCACCAACCTCGGGGTGAACTACCGCCACGTGGTGAACGTCGGGCTCGCCCTGGTGTCCCTGATCTCGGCGCTGGTCATTCTCACCGTCGGGATGCTGCCCTTTCTCGGGCTGATCATTCCGAACCTGGTCTCCATCTTCCAGGGCGATCACCTGCGGCGGAACCTGCCGCTGACGGCCCTGGTGGGCGCCGTCTTCCTGCTGGCCTGCGACATCGTGGGGAGGTTGCTCATCTACCCGTACGAGGTGCCGATCGGCCTCACGGTCGGCGTGATCGGCAGCGCGATGTTCCTGTACTTGCTCTGGAAGGGACAGCGGGCCCGTGAAGCATAAGCGGAACCTGCTCATCCTGGGCGTCCTCCTCCTGCTGGCCCTGACCGTGGTTGGGCTCTACCTGTTCGTCCCCCTGCGCGGGAACATCGCGTACATCCTCCGGCTGCGCACCCTCAAGGTCCTGGCCATGGCGCTCACCGGCGCCGCGATCGCCTACGCGACGGTGCTCTTCCAGACGATCACCAACAACCGCATCCTGACCCCGTCGATCATCGGCCTGGACGCGGTTTATCAGCTGTTTCAGACCATGATGGTCTTCGTCTGGGGCTCCACCACGCTGCAGTTCGTCGACCAGCAGATCAACTTCCTCCTCACCGTGATGCTGATGATCGGCTTCGCGCTGCTGCTCTACCAGGTGCTGTTCCGCCGGGACGGCACGAACCTCCACTACCTGCTGCTCATGGGCATCGTGATGGGCACCCTGTTCGGCACCCTGACGACCTTCCTGCAGGTGCTCATCGACCCCAACGAGTACGCCAACCTGCAGTCCCGCCTCTTCGCCAGCGTCAGCCGGGTGAACACCAACCTGCTCTTCCTGGGCGGCGGGCTGATGATCCCGGTGATGCTCTACGGCCTGCGGTACGTGCGGGCGCTGGACGTTATCGCCCTGGGGCGGGACCACGCCATCAACCTGGGCGTGGACTACGGACTCGTCCTGAAGCGGGTGCTGGTCATCGTGGCCGTGCTGATGGCGGCGGCGACCGCCCTGGTGGGCCCGATCACGTTCCTGGGGCTCCTGGTCGCCAACGTCAGCTACCACCTGCTGGACACCTACCGGCGCGGGCCGCTCATCGCCGCGGCGATGTGCGTCAGCGTGGTCCTGCTGGTGGGCGCGCAGCTGGTCTTGGAGCGGGTGCTGGCCTACTCCACGCCGGTCAGCGTGATCGTGAACTTCGTCGGCGGCATCTACTTCCTGTACCTGGTGCTGAAGGAGAGAACGGCATGGTAAAGGTGAGGGGCGTCTCCAAATCCTTCGGCCCGAAGCGGGTTCTCCACGACGTCTCGCTGGAGATCGCCAAGGGCAAGGTGACGACGTTCATCGGCCCCAACGGGGCGGGCAAGTCCACCCTGCTCTCGGTGATGTCCCGGCTCCTGCCCAAGGACTCGGGCAAGATCTTCATCGACGGCCGGGAGATCGGGGAGTATAAGTCGGATGAGCTGGCCCGCCGGCTGGCGATCCTGAAGCAGACCCACCACCTGAACATCCGGCTCACGGTGCGCGAGCTGGTCGAGTTCGGCCGGTTCCCCTACAGCCACGGCCGGCTGACCCGGGAGGACCGGGAGATGGTGGACCAGGCCCTGGCGTACCTGGACCTGCAGGACATCGCCGGCAAGTACCTGGACCAGCTGAGCGGCGGCCAGCGCCAGCGGGCGTTCATCGCCATGGTCCTGGCCCAGGACACGGAGTACGTGCTGCTGGACGAGCCGCTGAACAACCTGGACATGAAGCACGCGGTGCAGATCATGCGCATCCTGCGCCGCCTCGCGGACGACCTGGGCAAGACGGTCGTGCTGGTCCTGCACGACGTGAACTTCGCCTCCGCGTACTCGGACCGCATCGTCGCCCTGAAGGACGGCCGGGTCGCTGCGATGGGGACGCCCGACGAGCTGATCCGCTCTGACGTGCTGGGCGACATCTACGAGATGCAGATTCCCATCGAGACAGTGGGTGGCTGCCGGGTGTGCATCTACTTCACCGGCGAACAGGCCGCCGCCCTCTAGGCAGAATCAACGAGCAAACATCAACGCATGAGGTGGTCTCTGATGAAGCGCAAGGTTTCCCTGGTCAGCATGCTGCTCGCCCTGGCCCTCGCGGTGGTCGGGTGTGGCGGCGGGACGAGCACGGGTGCCAACATCAGCACCGGGGGCAGCACCAACCCCGTCCAGACGGCCGAGCCGTCCCCCGCGGCCCAGGACACGATCGTGATCACCCACCAGCTGGGTGAGACCCCCGTTCCGGTGAACCCGCAGAAGGTGGTCGTCTTCGACTTCGGCATCCTGGACACGCTGGACCTGTTGGGCGTCGAAGTGGCGGGCCTGCCCCAGGGGAACGTTCCTCCGTATCTCATCCAGTACACCCACGGCAACTACACCAACGTCGGCACGCTTCAGGAGCCCGACTTCGAGGCCCTGAGCGCCCTCGACCCCGACCTGATCATCATCTCGGCCCGCACGGCCACCCACTACGAGGCGCTGTCGGAGCTGGCGCCCACCATCTACCTGGCCGTCGACACGAACAACTACATGGAGTCCTTCAAGCAGAACATGGAGACCATCGGCGCCATCTTCCAGAAGGAGGAGCAGGTGGCGGCCGAGCTGAAGAAGATCGAGGACAAGATCGCCGAGGTCCGCGCCAAGGTCGCCGGCGGCAGCGAGAAGGCGCTGATCCTGCTCTCCAACGACAAG
>QGVE01000078.1 GCA_003242675.1 Bacillota bacterium
GATGGGTGGCCGACGCCTTCGGCCCCCGGGCCGTCTTCGTGCTGACGGGACTCGTCCTGCTGGCGACCTCGGCCTGGGTGCAGCGGATGCTGGTCCACGGGCCGGAGGGGCCGCTGGTGGGGGCACCCCACGGGGATTTGGAGACCGGGTAAGCCGCAGGAGTCGATGCGCTTTGCGCCCCCACTTTGCTCCGGTGGACAATGGAACCGGAGGAACACCCGCCCAAGTGACTATATGAATTCAGGCTGATGATGTGGTCTAATAATGAACAAATCCTGTTCAAGGAGGCTTACGGCATGCGTCGTCCGCAGCTCCTCGCCCTAGTCTTGTGCGCCGCTATGGCACTAACGGCATGTGGGTCCGGCAGCACCTCTGGCACGACATCGTCGACCTCGGCCCCGTCGGCCACCGACTCCCAGAGCAGCACACAGACGGAGCCCACGCAGCCTTCCGGCACCGCCCTCGTGTACACCCCACACCAGGGGCGGTTGCTGGAGGAGTGGGGGCCGGCCTTCGCGGAAGCCTACCCGGGCCTCAGCGTGGAGACACAGCGTATCGGCACCACGCAGCTGATCGGCAGGCTGCGCGCGGAGAAGGCCAACCCGCAGGCTGACGTCTGGGTGGGCGGCGGCGGCATCGTCCCGTTCATCACGTTGGCCAAGGAAGGACTGCTTGAACCTTACCAGCCCAAGGGCTCCGAGGTACTCGACACCCTGCCCGACTCCATCATCTGGCACGCGGACGACTGGAGCTGGGTCGCGCCCAACCTGATCGCCATGGGCATCGTCTACAACCCCAACCGCATCTCCAAAGAGGAGTTGCCCAAGACCTGGGACGACCTTGCCGATCCCAAGTGGAAGGGCCGCATCGAAATGTGGGATCCGGCCAGTTCCGGCACGTCGGCCGCCTTCGTCGTGATGAACCTCGCCCGCCTCGGTGAAGAGAAGGGCTGGGAGTACCTGAAGGCGGTATACCAGAACGTGGCTCGCTATACCGCGGAAGGTTCGCCGGCGGCCAGCGTCGCCCGCGGCGAGATCGACCTGGGCATCACCTATGAGCACACGGCCCTCATCTTCCGGGATGAGGCGCAGCGCACCGGCGGTAACCCGGATAACGTCGCCTTCTACCTGCCCGAAAAGACGCTCGTTATGGCCGAGCCGATGGCCCTGGTGAAGGGCGGCCCGAACCCGGAAGTGGGCAAGGCCTTCATGGACTTCCTGATGACCGTGGAAGGCCAGAGGGTGCTGTCGGAGTATGGGTTCATGTACCCGGTCATCCCCGGCGCCCCCACGCCGCCTGGGGCGTTCTACACGGTGGAGGACTACTACCAGCGTGCGATCGAGCTGGATCCCGAGTGGATGGCGGCCAACCTTGACCGGGCCCTGAAGATCTGGAAGAACGAGGTAGAAACTGCCAAATGAGTAATGCCCTGATTTTCGATAACGTCAGCAAGCGGTTCGGCCCAACCGTTGCTGCCGATCAGGTCCAATTGACGGTCAAGGAGAGCGAGATATTCGCTCTCCTTGGCCCATCTGGGAGCGGTAAGACGACCCTGCTGCGGATTGCCGCCGGCTTCGAGTTTCCCGATGCCGGACGGGTCATCCTCGGCGACCGGGACATCACCAACCTCCCGCCATGGGACCGCCCGATCGGTCTCATGTTCCAGCAGTATGCCCTGTTCCCCCATCTGGATGTGCGCACCAACGTGGCCTACGGCTTGCTGGCCCATCGCTTCCGCCGGGGTGGGCTCGGCCAGCGGCTCAGGCTGATGTTGGGGCTCCGCCGCCAGGCCTGGGAGGATCCGGAGGTTCGCAGGCTGACCGACGAGGTACTCCGCT
Source organism: Bacillota bacterium (assembly GCA_003242675.1). The sequence goes on from QGVE01000078.1 coordinate 1,839, forward strand.
TGGTGGAGATTCCGCACCTGGCAGACCGGCGCCCCGCCAATCTCTCCGGCGGCCAGCAGCAGCGGGTGGCCCTTGCCCGCGCACTGGTCACCCGCCCCGAAGTCCTGCTCCTGGACGAACCGCTCAGTGCACTGGACGCCGGGCTGCGGGAGCGAGTCCGGGCCGAACTTCGGGCCTTGAAACACAAGATTGGCCTCACGATGATCTACGTGACGCACGATCAGGAAGAGGCCTTTGCCCTGGCTGACCGGGTGGGCGTGATGCTGGAAGGGCGGCTCGTTCAGGTGGCGCCGCCTGTCGAGCTATACCGGCGTCCTGCCACCCTGGCCGTGGCCGAGTTCCTGCGTCTGCCGAACCGCCTGCCCGGGAAGGCCCGTGTGAAGGGCGGGGGAGCGGCGGTCGCGCTGGACGCGGGTTTCGAGTTGGTGACGGATGCCGGACAGTGCACGGACGGGCCGGTGACCGCGGTGATCCACCCGGAGGACATCCGTGTGCTGAGCGCTGCGGAGGCACAGGCTGCCGAGCCTCCTGCCGCCGGCTGCGTTCGGGTCCCCGCCACGGTGGTGGACACCGAGTTCCGCGGCGCACAGGTGATGGTCACGTTGGCCACCCCAGGCGCCACCCTCATGGCGTTGGTGCCGAGTCAGGAGGAGGCCTGGCGGCACCGGGAAGTGGTCGCTGAGTTCAGCGCGGCGGCCGTCCTGCTCTATCCGGGCCGGGCAGACAGCAAAGGCGCGGGGACGGAGGCCGGGAACCATGGCTGAGCGTCGCACACGGCGCCGCCAGGTGGGGCTGCGCGTGTTTCTCTGGGTATATCTGGTCCTGGCCCTATTCGTTCCGCTCGTCACGCTGGCTGTCGTTGCGTTCACCAACCAGCCGGTCAACCCCTTGAATGCCCTCCTCTCCGGAAATCTAAGAGAGCTCGTTGACCTACTGAAGCAGTTTTCCTTCCAGCCGGTGATCGAGGTCTTCCAGACCGCGCGTTACCGGCAGGCTCTCGTCAATTCGCTTCTGCTCTCGCTGAGCGTGGCCTTCATCGCCACCGTCGTTGGCACGCTTGTCGCCTTTGCCACCATCAAGCCGCACGTGCCCGGGCGCCGAATCTGGTGGGTGCTGTCGGCGATGCCGCTGGCCATCCCCCCGTTCCTGGGCGCCATCGCCTTCAAGCTGCTCGCCGGCCGAGGAGGCGTGTTGCCCAAGGTGCTGGCGCCGCTGGGCATCGCCTGGCCGGTGGACGCCGTATACAGCTATGGTGGCGTGATCCTCGTGCAAGTGGTCACCCTGATGCCCGTGGTGTCGCTCGGGGTGCGAGCGGCCCTGCAGCGCATCGACACCGCGCTGGGCGAGGCCGCATTCACCCTCGGGGCCACTCCCGGCATGGTACTCTCCATGGTGACCCTGCCGCTTTTGCTGCCATCCCTCGGTGCAGGCTTCCTGCTGGTCTTCATGCGCAGTTTCGGCGACTTCGCCACGCCGCTCATCCTGCTGCCGCCGTCCAAGAAACTGCTGATCCTCGAAGCGTACAAGGACCTGACGGGCGGCCTCTTCTGGGCCGAGGCGGCCATCCAGTCGCTGCTGATCATTCTCGTCGTGGTGACGGCGATGGCAGCCGAGCGGCGCATCTTGGCCGGCCGGGACTATCACAGCCTCGGCCACCGGGCGGGCAGCATCGTGGAGGGCGCGGTGATCGGTGAACTGCGCCTCCCGCACCAAAAAGGACCCACCATCGGCGAAAGGCTGCTGGCTGTCATCGCCGGGGTCGTCTTCGCCATCCCGATTCTGCTCATCCTTGGCATGGGCCTGCTGGCCCTCACTGCCAGTTGGGGCGACAGGGCGTTCCCGGACGCTCTCACCTGGCTGAACCTCACCAGGGTGACCGTCACGGCGCCCAGGCCGCTTCTGATTACACTCATCGTCTCGGCGATCACCATCCTGGTCGCCTTGGCCCTGGGCACCCTTGCATCCTACCAGTTCCAGCGGCGGCCGCAGCGCGGCGACGCTGCGCTGCAGTTCAGCCTGAACATGCCGATGGTGCTGCCGGGTATCGCGCTGGGCATCGGCATGATCGCAGCCTACAACGCGCCGCCGCTGGCGCTGCATCCCTCTCCGTTCCTGCTGATCCTGTCTTACGTGCTGACGCGCACCCCCAATGCGGTGGCGTCGGCCGGTGCCGCCCTGCACCAGCTACCCAGCAGCCTGGAGGAGGCGTCCGCCACGCTGGGCAGCGTTCCCCTCTTCACCCACCGGCACGTCCTCTTGCCGATGCTGAGTCCGGCGCTGCTCTCGGCCGCGGTGATGATCTTCTTCTCCGTGGCCCACGACATCTCCCTGACGCTGCTCCTAGCACCCACCTACTTCATACCGGCGTCCATATCGATGTACCATGAAATGGACAGTGGCCGGCTCTTCATGGCTGCGGCGTACGGCCTGGTGCTGTTCCTGGTCACCGTCATCCCCTACATCCTCCAGACCCTGTGGCAAAGCCGCAGGACGGCGCAGTAGGGCTACCGGAGGGATGCGAACATGGTATTGCGACTCTCGGTCATCGGCCAGTCGGGCCCCATCACCAAAGAGCTGTGGTCGGCGGCTTACACCGTCGGCCGCGCCATAGCCACCCGGAAGGCCCTGCTCTTCACCGGCGGGCGGGACGGCGTCATGGCCGCGGCCTGTGAGGGCGCCCGGTCCGCCGGTGGGGTGACGGTGGGCATCCTGCCAGGTGACGACCTGGGCCAGGCCAATCCCCACGTCTCCGTCCCCGTCACGACCGGCCTCACGCTCCCCGGGCGGAGCGAGGTGCTGATTCACGCCGCCGACGCGTTCATCATCGTCGGGGGAGGCGCGGGAACCCTGGCGGAGATTGCCCTCGCGTACCTCTACCGGAAGCCGCTGGTCGCTCTCCGGGGCGTAGGCGGCTGGGGTGACCGGCTCCCGGCTGCGTTGGTGGAAGGTCAATACCTGGACGACCGGCGGCTCGTGCCCATTCACTTCGTGGACGACCCGGACGCGGCGGTGGCCCTGGCGGTGGAGCTGGCCACAGCGCAGCCGGACAGGAGCCAGCCGCCAGCAGCCGGTGAACTGGGCGACGTTCCGTGACGGGCGAGCCTGGGAAAGTGCTTACCAATGCAGCGGGCCCCGCCACTGGCGGGGCCCGATCGCGTCTAATCCACCGTGACCCACTGCCCCGTCCTGGCCGACTCCTGCACCGCCGCCAGGACCCGCTGCACCTGCAGCCCGGTGGCGAAGTTGGGCTCCGCGTCCGTCCGGCCGTCCCGGATCGCCTGCAGGAACGCCGCCTGGGCGGCCACGCTGAGCGGCACCGGGTTGCGGCCGCCGGTGTTGATCGTCTCCCAGCCGCCGAGCCCGGACACCTTCTCCTGCTTCAGGTACAGGTGCAGCTCGTGGGGGTTCGTGAACCCGTTGAACGCCACCGACCCGCGGGTGCCGTAGATCGTCAGATCCGGCCCCCGGCGGATCCCGGTCGCGAGGCGGGTCGCCTCGATCACGCCGATGCAGCCGGCCTCCATCTCCATCGTCACCAGGGCGACGTCGTCGACGTGGACAGGCACCTTCCGGTCGCTGCCCTTGGCCACCGGCCGCTCCTTGATGAAGGTCCGCGTGAGGCCCATGACCCGGCGCGGGCGCCCGAGCAGGAAGATGAGGAGGTCGACGGCGTGGGAGCCCAGATCGTACAGCACCCCGCCGCCGGTGCGGGTGTGGTCCAGCCGCCAGGTCAGGGGCCGGTCGGAATCCTCGTACCCGGAGTGCAGGTAGGTGAGCCGGAAGCTGGTGATCTCGCCCAGGGTGCCGTCCCGGATGAGGCGCCGCGCTGCCTGGACGGCGGTGCCGAAGCGCATCTGGAAGGTGATCTGCGCCACCCGGCCCGATTCTCTGGCCTTCGCGCACAGGTCCTCCGCCTCCGCCACCGTGCGGGCCAGCGGCTTTTCGCAGTACACGTGCTTGCCGGCCGCCAGGGCCGCGCTGGCGATGGGGTGGTGCAGGTCGTCCGGGGTGCACACGTGGACGATGTCGACGTCCGGCGAGGCGACCAGCTCGCGCCAGTCGGCGGTCGCGAAGGCGAAGCCGGCCTCCGCCTGGGCCCGGCGGGCGGTCTCGGGGCGGCTGGTGGCCACCCCCACCAACTCGATCGGCGCGCCGACGTCTATGTAAAACGGGATCTGACGGTAGGCCTCTGCGTGCACGCGTCCGAAGCTGTAGCCGACGATGCCGATGCGGTAGGGTTTCACGGAGCATCCTCCTCCCTGGGCGGGTCGATCAACCGAGCGCCGTCCCTGCTGTATTCCGCAGAACTCCGGGCGTTCCTGCCCGGAGGACCGGCCGGCAGCCTCCACCGCTTGATAGGGTGGTTCTCCATCCCGGTCCCCGTCTGTTCTCATTGCGTGTGGCCGGCATCCGCGGCGGGTTGCGGGTAGTTCTCTGTTGCTGGCACCGTTCCGCGGTGGGTTGCGGGCACTTCCCTGTTGCTGGCACGTTTCCACACCGTACCGGTCTGTTCTACTTGCGTGTGGCTGGCCTCGCCTGGCCGATCGGTATGCGCGCGACCACACGCAAGTTGAACAGCGCAGCGGTCCCCTGCGGCACTCGTAGGTATCCCTCGGCCCCGGCACGTATCCCTCCGCCCCGGCAGGAACCCTCGACTGCGCAAGCTCACCCCACGTGTACCACCTGGGCCAGAAGCGGCGGAGATCGGTGCGTTCCGCCGCGGGCTGGAAGCCGGCCAGACGAATGAGGAGCGGCTTCCCGCGCCCACGAGGCGGTCTGGGCGGCGGTGCTGGCGCAGCAGGCCGCCCGGAGGATGGGCGCTGCCGCTGGGGGATGAAATATTTGACGGAGCCCCGCCGGTCATGGCGGGGCTCCGGTTTCGCTGTCAGCCCTGTCGACGGGTCGGGCGACCAGCGCCTCGACGGTGTGGAATTCGCTTCACCCTCACGCGCTTTCCCACTGCTTCCGATACAGCTGCGCGTACCTGCCCCCCAGGGCGAGCAGCTCCTCGTGCCGCCCCTGCTCCACCACCTGCCCGTCCTCGATGTAGTAGATCCGGTCCGCGGACCGGATAGTGGAGAGCCGGTGGGCAATGACGAACGCCGTCCGGCCCCGGAGCAGCGTCTGCAGGGCCCCCTGGATCACCGACTCCGTGTAGGTGTCGATATTCGACGTCGCCTCGTCCAGGATGAGCACGGCGGGGTCCGCGCACAGCGCCCGGGCGAAGGCGATCAGCTGCCGCTGGCCCACCGAGAGCTTCGCGCCCCGCTCGTGCACCTCGGTGTCGTACCCCTTCTCCAGCCGCATGATGAAGTCGTGCGCCCCCACCGCCCGGGCGGCGGCCTCCACCTCCTCGTCGGTGGCGTCCGGCCGGCCGTAGCGGATGTTGTCCCGGATCGTCCCCGAGAACAGGAACGTGTCCTGCAGCACGATGCCCAGCTGCGACCGCCAGGAGCGCTGGGTGACGGTGCGCAGGTCCACGCCGTCCACCAGCACCTGCCCCTGCTGCGGGTCGTAGAACCGGGCCAGCAGGTTGATGATCGACGTCTTCCCCGCGCCCGTCGGGCCCACCAGGGCGATCGTCTCACCCGGCTCCGCCCGCAGGTTGATCCCCTTCAGCACCACCTGGCCGGGCTCGTAGCCGAACCAGACATCCCGGAACTCCACCCGGCCGGCGACCCGGGGCAGGTCGCGGGCGCCGGGCATGTCCTCGATCTCCGGCTGCTGATCGAGAAGCTCCGCCACCCGCTCGGCCGAGACCACCGCCGCCTGAAACACGTTGAACACCTGCGACAGGTCGCGGATCGGCTGGAAGAACCGGTTGAGGTACAGGATGAACGCCGCCACCTGGCCCACCGTCACGTCGGCCGTGCCGCCGCGGAGCAGGGCGCCCCCGTACCAGAGCACCAGCATCACGCCGAAGGCCGACACCACCTCGATCGAGGGCATCATCGCCGCCCAGACCCGCACGGCCTCCAGCTGGGCCTGCCGCAGCCGCTCGTTGATCCCGTCGAAGAGCTGCTGGTTGCGGGCCTCCCGCACGAAGGCCTGGGTCACCCGCATGCCGGCGATCGCCTCCGCCAGGTGGGCGTTCATGTCCGCCGCCCGGCGCCGCATGGTCATGAAGGCGTCCCGCATCCAGCCCCGGAAAATGCGCAGCACCAGCACCAGGGCCGGGATGGTGAGGAACGAGACGAGGGCCAGCCGGAAGTTCATCCAGAGCATCGTGGCCATGATGGTGACCAGCACCAGCGAGTCGGCGAACAGGCTGACCAGGCCCGCGGAGATCAGCTGATTGATCGCGTCCACGTCCGACATGAGCCGGGACATGATGCGGCCGGTGGCCATCGAATCGAAGAAGCGGAAGGAGAGGCGCTGCAGGTGCCGGAACATCCGGTCCCGCAGGTCGTAGATGATGGACTGGCCCACGTAGGAGACGAGGTAGGTCTGCCCGTAGCTGGACCACCAGTTGAGCAGGGCGGTGGCCAGGAACGCCAGGGCCACCAGGTTGAGCCCCGCCGGGTCGCGCTCGGCGACGAAGCGGTCGATGGCCACCTGGGTGAGGTAGGGCCCTGCAAGCCCGGTGAGCGCGGTGGCCGCCATGAGCAGGACGGCCACGGCCAGCCTGGGCAAGTACGGGCGGACGAGCGAGCCGAGGAGACGGTAGATCCGAGGGTCCACCTGGCTCAGCTTTACGTCGTAATCATCGAGCCGGAAGGCCCCGGGGCCGCCGCGCATCGCCACCTAGACCACCTCCTCCACGGGCCGGAGCTGGAGCTCGTAAATTCGCCGGTAGAGGCCGTCCCGCCGGATCAGCTCGTCATGGGTGCCCCGGGCCGCGATCCGGCCGTCCTCCAGCACCAGCACCAGGTCGGCCTTGCGGACGGTGGAGAGGCGCGAGGCGATGATGAACGTGGTCCGGCCGGCCATCAGCCGGTCCAGGGCCCGCTGGATCAGCCGCTCGGTCTCCACGTCCACGGCTGAGGTGGACTCATCCAGGAGCAGGATCGGCGCGTCGGTGAGCAGGGCCCGCGCGATGGCGATCCGCTGCTTCTGCCCCCCGGAGAGCCCGACGCCTCTCTCGCCCACCACGGTTTCGTAACCCTGGGGCAGGCTCACGATGAAGTCGTGGATCTGCGCTGCCCGCGCCGCCGCCTCGATCTCCTCCATCGTGGCGTCGGGCCGTCCGTAGGCGATGTTCTCCCGCAGGGTGGTGGAGAAGAGGAAGGTCTCCTGGGGCACAATCGCGACCTGCCGCCGGAGGGACGCCAGGGTCACGTCGCGCACGTCGACGCCGTCGATCAGAACCCGGCCCTCGGTGGGGTCGTAGAAGCGGGGGATCAGGTGCAGCAGCGTGGACTTGCCGGAGCCGGTGAGGCCCAGCACCGCCACTTTTGTGCCGGGGGCGACGTCGAGGTCGATGTGCCGCAGCACGGCCTCGCCGCCGGGGTAGTGGAAGGAGACGTTCTCGAAGGTGACTCTGCCGGCGACGCGGCGGGTGCGGGGGCGCGCCGCCGCAGGCGCCCCTCGCGGGGACACGTGCACCGCCGCGCCGGGCGTGTGGGGCTGACTTTTCGCGGGGGGGGGCGCATCGGCCGTCCCGGTAGCCAGGCGTTCATCTCCCCCGGCCGGAGCGGCAGCCCCCAGCGCCAAGCCCGTCGCTCCAGCCGCCGCACCCGCCGTCCCGTTCACCGGATTCACCGCTTCCGCCGTCGCAGGCCCCATCCCCGCTGCCGGGCTGGCGCCCGCCGTGGCCCGGCTCGCCACCAGCTCTTCCAGATCACGGGCACCGGGGCGGTCCGCGATCTCCACGGGCGTGTCCAGCAGCGCGTAGATCCGCTGCAGAGCCGCCGCCGCCCGGGTGAAGTGGGAGATCGCCATGCCGAGCATCCGCACCGGGCCGGCCAGCTGCGTCACGTAGGTGTTGAACGCGACGAGCGTGCCGACCGAGATCGCCCCGGCCATCGCCCGCCGGCCGCCGTACCACAGCACCGCGACCGCGCCGACGGCGGTGAGGAAGTTCATGTAGTTCGTCCAGAAGGAGTTCAGCCGAATCGCCCGCAGGTTCGCCGCCTGGAAGGCATCGTTGGCGACACGGAACCGCGCGATCTCGCTTTCCTCCTGGGCGAAGGCCTTCACCACCCGCACTCCGGCGATATTCTCCTGCAGTGCCGCCGAAAGCTCGGCCGTCTTCGCTTGGACCTCACCCCAGGCGGCGCGCGAACCGGTCTGGAACCGGGCGATGGCGTGAACCAGGAAGGGCAGGAACAGCAGCGACACGATGGCCAGCCGCCAATCCATGAGGAACATGGCGACCACCACCGCGCTGATCGTCCCCAGATGGGTGAGGCCGTTCACCAGGGCCATCCCGGCGGCCATGCGCACCGCGTCGACGTCGGCGGTAACCCGAGACATCAGCTCGCCGGTCTGGGCCTGGTCGTAGAAGGTCCAGGAGAGGCGCTGCAGGTGGCTGTACACCTGGGCCCGCAGCTGCGCGACGACCCGGGTGGAGACGAGTTCCATCGTATATCGCTGGCCGAAGCGCAGCACCCCCTGCACCACGGCCACGGCGATCACGGCCAGGGCCCCGGGCACCAGGTACTGCCACTGCCCCTGCTCCAGCACCAGGTCGGTGACGAACCGGATGATCTGCGGCTGGGCCGTGCTCAGGAGCGAAACCAGCCCGATCTGGGCCAGGCTGAGCACCACAAGCGGCAGACCCGGCCGGTACAGGGACCAGAGCCGCTTCAGGATCCGCATCCGCCGTTCACCTCAAATAAGGGTTAAGGGCATCTAGGAGAAACTATCACCTAAGATCGATCGGCACCTAGCTCTGCATAGTGATAGTATAGCCGCTGGGTCTAATGCTGGGCAATATCAATAACGCACAACCTTGAATGTTCTTCTTGTAAAGTGCTGGCGTATCCGACCCGGCCCCAGTCAGCGAATAGGGTTCCGGGGACCCTTGGCTAATGTGCTGACGTGTCCGACCAGGTCCCGGCCAGCAAATAGGGTTGCGGGACCCTCGGCCGGCGCGCTGCCGTATTCGTCCACGTTCCGGCGGCCTCTACGCCCCGCGGCACCGGCCCCGGCCTGGCGAATCATAAAGCAACAACTTTTCGCCCCAGCACATCCCTTGGTTGCATCGAGTTCGTGATCGTGGTATCATAGTGGCCAGAGCGCCTTCAGGGCAGGGTGAGGCGGCACGGCCGCCAATTCCCGACCGGCGGTGATGCTCCCCGCAAGGAGGAGACGAGCGCCGCGAGCCCCGTGCGCCACAGGCTGCACGGGTGCAGACTCCGGTGAGATCCCGGGGCCGACGGTATAGTCCGGATGGGAGAAGGCGAGAGAGGCAGCCCTGCGCGCGCAGGGAGGCTCTTTCTTGCTGTGCCCGCAACCCACACCCCGGAAGGCCTCCGGGGTGTTCTTGTTTCCCCGGGCCGGGTGGGGTTGTGGCCCTCCAGGCGCACATCAAGAAGGAGTGGGTGGAGGATGCGCAACGAACGTCTGCACCGAATCGTCATGATCGGCATGTTGGGCGCCCTGGCATTCCTGCTGATGTTCTTCGGCGAGATCTACGTGCCGCCCTTCGCCGAGTTCCTGAAGTACGACCCGGGCGACATCCCCGCCATCGTGGCCACCTACACGCTGGGTCCAGCAGCCGGCGTGGCCATTCAGGGGATCAAGGCGGGCCTGTTCATCCTCTCCGGCAAGGGAAGCTCGGGCTGGATCGGCGGACTGGCCAACTTCCTCGCCGGCGCTGCGCTGGTGGTCGCCGCGGGAGTCTCGCACCGGCTGTTCGACCGGGCGGGCCTGAAGCACTGGGGCTGGACCTTCCTCTCCGCAGTCATCGGCACGGTGATCATGGCGGCGATCCTCATCCCGGTGAACGCGCTCATGATCTATCCGCTGTGGGGGATGCGGGGCCCTGCGGCCTGGGCTGCTGCGCTCACGCTATCGACGCCCTTCAACCTGTTCAAGGGGATGGTGTCCACGAGCGTCAGCCTGGCGTTCTACCGGCGTCTCGAGCCCTTCCTCCTCGGCCGCACAGCTGGCCGGGTGGCGTAAAGGCACAATACCAGTTGGCGGGAAAACCGTCCCTGCGGCTGTCGCCGCAGGGACGGTTTCGTGTTTTTCTGGGCACTCGATCCGAGGGGTGGAGGCGACTTCGCCCTAGGTTCCCCGTACCCGGCGTCGATTCCGCGCAAGACCTGCGTCGCCGTGCTCGGCGCACCGCAGATTCTACGTGTCGGCCACGTCCCCACCCCCGTCTTCCGCGCAAAATCTGCACCCGCCGGCCCCTCTTCATCGCAGGCTTTGCGCGCTCACACCCTCCCAGACCCTTCCTCCCGCGCAGAACCTGCACTCGCCGCTCTCACCGCACCGCAGGTTCTGCGCGTCGGCCACGCCCCCACCCCCGG
>QGVE01000079.1 GCA_003242675.1 Bacillota bacterium
GCCGGTCGCCCCTAGAGCGGCCCTGACCGGCCGGGCGACAGCCGGCGGGGCCTCCGCCCTTTTGTGGCGCTATAGCTCTGGCTTTGGAGGGAAGTCCTTGCGGGTCATCGAGCATCGACGGCACTCCATGCGCGCCAAGCCTGGTCAGCACCTCTCCCAGCAGGGGGTCGAGTTGGCGCGTGCGCTGGGGGCAGGCCTGGGACCGTTCGACCTGGTGGTGACGAGCAACCTGCCCCGCGCCTACGAGACCGCGATCGCCATGGGGCTCGCGGTGGACGAGCAGGTCCCGTGGCTCTCGCATCTGCCTGAGGGCTTTGAGGACGAGGTGCCGTGGGATGCGGGCATTGCCCGCATCGCTGCCGTGGCGAGGAGCCTCCCCGAAGGGGTGGCCGCGCAGTTTGCGCGGAAGCTGGCGGCGTTTCACCGCGAGCTCGCCGCCCGGCTGCCCGAGAATGGCCGGGCCTTGGTGATCTCCCACGGCGGCATCGTGGAGGCGAGCGCGGTCGGGTGCAAGCCGGATGAGGACTACACCTCTTGGGGACCCGCGTTCGGCTACTGCGAGGGCGTGCGCGTGTACTTCGCCGGGACCGTCTGCGTGGGAATCGAGCCGCTCCGGGTGAAGGCGAGCGGCCAGGACTGACGGGCGGACTGGTGCAGCGGGATCACTGGTCTAGGCGGGAGCACTGGTCTTAGCTAGACCAATTGGTCCAATTGATACAGAAGTTAATGGCAGCTACAATAGAAAAATAAATCCGGCAAACTATTCTGCACCAGAAGGGGGCGGCCGGTCCCATGAGGCGCATCAGGCGGAGCCTCTTCACTGCTGCTGCGCTGGCACTGATCGTGGCTGCGGTGACGGCATGCAGCGCGAAGGAGTCGGTCTAGGTCCAGCGCGACAGCTTCACGATCAAGGTGAACGGGCAGGAAATCCAGGCCGACAACGTCATCGTGGATGACGTGCCCTACGTGTCCCTGGTGGACATGGCGGAGCACCTGGGGCTGGAGCACGAATGGGACGCCCGCGGGCGCATCGCACAGGTCTGGCGCAAGAGCGAGGCCCGCACCGTCACGCTGGAGGAGAAGGTCGATCCATTCAAGCCGGTCATCGACCTGACGGTCGTCGGACTGCGCGGGGAGCAGGTGGGCGCGGTTGGCCTCCAGATGGGTTCCGACTGGGTACCGGTGCCGTTTCAGGTCGGCCTCAACCGGCTGACGATCGGAGAACCTGACGGCACCGCACCGGTCTTGGCGCTGGACCAGCGTTTCACTCTGACGATCTATGCCAAGAACGGCTCCGCCTATCGCATCGACTTTGCCACATCCGGCCTGCCCGACCTGACCAGCACGGGCCAGCGGCGCGTCGTCAGGGTGCCCGCCATGCCCGAGAAGGGCTTCCACTGGCCGTACTTCCTCGTGCTTCCCAGTGATGCGAACAAGAAGGCCAACCAGGGCCACAAGCGCTACCTCGTCGTCGAAACCAACAACACCGGACCCGATGATCCGCTGCCCGTGCTGTTGAAAGAAACCCGCCAGGACCTGGAACGCGGGTTCTCCAGCGCAATTGCCGAAGAGCTCTGGAGTCCGCTGCTCATGCCCGCCTTCCCGAGGCCTCACGTAGCCTGGCATGACGGCACGCAGTGGCGGGTGCTTTACACCCATGCCCTGGACCGGGACACCGCCACGCTGCACCTGGCCTTCGCCGATCCCCGGACAGCGCGGGCGGCCGAGTCTGCGATCCGCAGTGCGGGCTACACCCCCGAGAGCCTGACGCACCTCGACCGGCAGCTGGCGGCGATGATCGACCATGCGATCAGCTACTTGAACCAGTATGGTCACAACGTAGAACCGAAGGTCTTCCTCGTGGGGTACTCGGCTTCCGGGACCTTCGTGGACCGCTGTGCCAACCTGCACCCGCACAAGGTCAAGGCCGTGGCGTCCGGTGCGACGCTGGACGACATGATGCTCCCCCTGGCGAGCTATGGCGGCGAGGACCTGATCTTCCCCATCGGCACCGCCGACTACCAGGCGATCACGGGACGGCCGTTTGACCTGAACGCCCACAACCAGGTGCCGCGGCTCATCTTCATGGGCGAGGATGACACGAATAACACGCTGCCGTATTCCGACACGTACAGTGACGACGAGCGAGGGATCATCCAGAGGCTGTGGGGGGAGGAGATCCTCCCGCGCGCCAAGCAGCTCATCGAGCTTTACGGGAAGGCCGGCGGCAAGGGCATCTTCATCCTGGACAAGGGCATGCAGCACTCGATGTCGCAGGAGATGCAGGATTACGTGATCACGTTCCTGAAGGCCAACCGCGACGGGGCCGAGCCGGTCTACCCGATGCCCGGCAATCCGGCACACCTGCAGTACACGCTGCACGACTAGCGCCTCGCCGCCGCCCCCGATCCGGGGTGGCGGCAGCGCGCCTCAGGCCGGTAGACAACCCCCGCCCATCTCTGTAAAATAGGTACGTCACGGAGACCCATTCCCGAGGCCACCGCACGCACCGGCGGCCTCTTTCGCATAGGAGGCGACACGCTTGACCGACCGCCCGACGATCGCCCTGCCCGGCGCCCAGGTCGCCGGCCGCCCGGTGAAGGTGGGCTTCATCTCCCTCGGCTGCGCCAAGAACCTGGTGGACACCGAGTCGATGATCGGCCTGCTCCGGCACACCGGATACCAGATCACCAACCAGGCGGAAGACGCCGATGTCCTGGTCGTCAACACCTGCGGGTTCATCGAAGAGGCGAAGCGGGAGTCCATCGAGGCGATCCTGGAGGCTGCGCAGTACAAGACCAACGGCAAGTGCCAGGCGCTGGTGGTGGCGGGCTGCATGGTGCCCCGCTACGGCGAGGAGCTGGCCCGGGAGATCCCCGAGATCGATGCGCTGGTGGGCACCGCCGACTACCCCCGGATCGGGGAGGTCGTGTCCGGCGTCCTGGCCGGGCGGCGGGTGCAGCAGATCTCCGACCCCGACGCCATCACCGACTGGAACTTCGAGCGGGTGCTGGCCACCCCGGGCTACACCGCCTACATCAAGATCGCCGAGGGCTGCGACTGCGCGTGCGCGTTCTGCTCCATCCCCCTCATGCGGGGCCGCCACCGCTCCCGGCCGATCGAGTCGATCCTCGACGAGGCCCGCCGCCTCGCCCAGATGGGCGTGCGGGAGCTGGTGGTCATCTCGCAGGACACCACGTACTACGGGCTCGACCTTTACCGCAAGCCGATGCTGGCCAGCCTGCTCAGGGAGCTGGCGAAGGTCGACGGCATCCGCTGGATCCGCATCCACTACTCCTACCCGACCCGCATCACCGACGAGCTCATCGAGGTCATCGCCACCGAGCCCAAGGTGCTCCACTACCTGGACATGCCGCTGCAGCACGGGTCCAACCGGGTGCTGCGCCTCATGAACCGGCCCGCCAACGCCGAGGGCTACCTGCGGCTGGTGCAGAAGCTGCGGGAGGCGGTGCCCGACATCTGCCTGCGCTCCACCTTCATCGCGGGCCACCCCGGCGAGACGGAGGAGGACTTCGATATCCTGCTGGACTTCCTCCGGGCCTGCGAGTTCGATCACGTGGGCGTCTTCGCCTACTCGCAGGAGGAGGGGACGAAGTCCGGGCAGATGGAGCAGATCCCGGAGGAGGTGCGCCTGGCCCGGCGCGATCGCGCGATGGAGGTGCAGCAGGCGATCGCCCGCAAGCGGAACCAGCTCCAGGTCGGCCGGGAGCTGGAGGTGCTGGTGGAGGGCCGCGCGCCCAAGGGCCGCGGCTGGTTCGTCGGCCGCTGCTACCGGCAGTCGCCGGGCATCGACGGGGTCGTGCTGTTCCGTGCGCCCGCGGGAGCGGAGCTGAGGCCCGGCGACATGGTGCAGGTGCGGATCACCGGCGTGGAGGACTACGACCTGCTGGGCGAGACCGTGGAGCCGTTCACGGTCGACGGGGCCGTGCAGGAGCAGGACCTCATCCTGCCCGTCTTTAACCCCACGCGCCATCAGTAACTGCAAGAAGGGGCCCGGCGCACAGCGCGCCGGGCTTCGCCCATTAGGTGTGAGGAGGCGACCGCCGTGAAGACCATCGCCGCCCGGATTCTCGATCAGCTGAAGATTCCCTACGAACTGGTGGCGTATGCGTGGAGCGAGGAGGAGCTGGACGCCGTCAGCGTGGCCCGGAAGATCGGCCTGCCCCCCGAGCAGGTCTTCAAGACGCTGGTGCTGCGTGGGGACCGGACGGGCGTCCTGGTCGCCTCGATCCCCGGCAGCGCCGAACTGGACCTGAAGAAGCTGGCGGCCGTGAGCGGCAACAAGAAGGTGGAGATGGTGCCCGTGAAGGAGATCCAGGGGCTCACCGGCTACGTGCGCGGCGGCGTGTCGCCCCTCGGCATGAAGAGGCAGTACCCGTACTACCTGGATGAGACCGCCGAGATCCTCGACCGGCTGGCCGTCAGCGCCGGGCAGCGCGGGCTCCAGCTGGTGCTGAGCGGGCCGGACCTGATCCGGGCGACGGGACCAAAGCTGGCGGACATCACACGTTGAGCAGAGCGCCCGGTGGACCGGGATGCATGAGAGGAGTGCCATCCCGCAGCGCCGAATTCGTCCCACGGCGGCTCGCAGTGAACTGGCCCGGGCGGCGGCCCGGGCGATGGAGCAGGGACGGCTGCGAAAGGAGATGGCGACATGAGCAGCGCTTGGACGTACCTGGAGCGGCTCACCCGGTATCCCCACCGGGCGGTGGGCAGCAGGGAGGAGGCCGCCGCGGCCGAGGAGGCGGCCGGCTGGCTGCGGGAGATGGGCTACAGCGTGGAGATCCAGCGCTTTCGGGCGCCCCGCGACACGCTCTACATCGG
Organism: Bacillota bacterium; assembly: GCA_003242675.1. Next base: position 4,846 of record QGVE01000079.1, read on the forward strand.
CCCTGCCGTGATCATGGCGGGCTACCTCGTCGCCGGGGCCGTCGCAGCCTGGTGGCAGCCCTGGGTCGGGCTCCTGCTTGCCGTGCTGCTGCTGATCCCCCTGGTCGGGGAGATGGCCGGCAAGGGGCCGGACCTTGACGTCTATACGCCCAAGGTCACCTCGCAGAACGTGATCGCCCGGGCGCCCGTGCGGGGCGGCGAGCGGCTGACGATCGTCGTCTCCGGCCACCTCGACACCCAGCACGCCACGTGGCTCTTCCACCCCCGGATGGCGCCGCACGTGCAGACCTATCTGAACCTCGCCTACGCCTCCCTGGGCCTCATGTTCCTGGGCCTCCTGCTGCGCGCCGTGCTGCCGGCGGCCGCCTGGCCGCTCTGGATCCTGGCAGTGGGCGGAGTGCTGCTGGCCCTGCACATCGCCTTCCTGCTCGCCTGCGCGCTGACCGGCGGCTACATCAACGGCGCCAACGACAATACCACCGGCGCGGCGCTCACGCTCGCCCTGGCGGAGCACTTCGCCCGGCACCCGCTGCCGGGGGTGCGGTTCCACTTCGTGCTGACCGGAGCCGAAGAGGTGGGCACGCGGGGCATGAAGGCGTTCCTCCGGGCCCACCGGTACGATCCGGCTTCCACCTACTTTGTCAACCTGGACAACCTGGGCGGCGGCACCCTGACCTATCTGGAGGGGGAGGGGATGACGCTCTACCACCGGTTCGGCAAGGACCTGGTGGGGCTTGCCCGCGCGATGGCCGCCGAGCGGCCGGGGCGGGTGAAGGCGCGCCCGAACCTGCTCCTGCCCACCGACGCGATGATCCCCGCCGCGCACGGCTACCAGGCGATCAGCTTCCTGGCGTTCCTGGAGGACGGGTCGCTGCCCAACTACCACTGGTACACCGACACCCCGGAGAAGGTGGACCGGGAACTCCTGGCCTTCACCGAGGAGTTCATGAAGGAGTACCTGGCGCGGCTGGCGGCCTCCCGCAGCGCCTCCTGAACGGCGGATCGGCGGCGAAGGCTTCCCGGGTCGGAGGGCCCCGGGGGCCGAGGTCGCCCGGGACCGGGGTCGCCTGGGTCCGAGGGCGCCGGGCCCCGCACAGAGGTGATGAATACAACATGCGGCGAGCGGAGTTCCGCCCGCCGCATGTGCGCGCCTTCGGATCCGGTCAGACCTTTTCGGGCAGGGCCTGCGCCATCGACCGCAGCAGCACCGCCCGCTCGTCCCGGGCCGCCGGTGCGCCGATGTTGAACCGGTCCAGCAGGGCCCGGATCTCCTGCAGGTTCTCCCGCCGCCCGATGAGCACCTGGACCAGCAGGCTGAGGCAGCTGCCCCGCGACATGGGGAGCCCCCGGCGCCGGTCGTCCCGGTAGATCTGCCGCGCCAGCGACCGCACCAGCTCCTGGGACTCCTCCAGGGCGTCGGCCAGATCCTTCAGGTTGGCGATGCCCAGGTACTGAAGCTCCTCGACCCGCGCCTCCAGCACCGCCTTGGTCGGCCCCATCAGCGGCCGCCCGCGCATCTGGGAGATCTCCTCGTCCAGCGCCTGCACCAGGGAGGAGCGGCGGATGAAGGTCTCCAGCGAGATCGGGTCCAGGGCCACGCTCTCCGGGTGGTCGTGCATCTGCGCCACCACCCGCGTCGAGTACAGGCTGAGCTCGTCGCGCAGCCGCATGAACTGGTCGTCCGCCAGCTCCAGGAGGCCGGCCAGCATGGAGAAGCGCCGCCGGAGGCTGTTCGGAATGCCGCCCGCGACCTTGTAGCCGAGGTCGTGCTCGATCTCCGCCCATGCGTGCTGCAGGATGGAGCGCACCTGGATCTCACAGCGCAGCCCGGCGAAGCGGGCGTACTCCGGCTTGGCCAGCATCTCCTGGGACAGGAGGCATACCCGGTGTACCGAAGAGTAGCCGAACCAGTGCGGGTCGTGGGGCCGCTTGTCCTCCGAGTGGTCGTGGTCGACCTCGAAGTGGCGGTCGATCACCCGCACGACCCGGTCGACGTCGTCGGCGAAGTGGGTCACCACGCGCACGCCTACGAGGTCGGTCACTTCGGTGAGGGAGTCGTAATCCTTGCCCGGCCGGGTCAGCTTCTCCGCCAGCGCGTCGACGCTCTTGACCCGGTACGTGATGCTGTTGATGGGGATGTTTTCCTCGGCCAGGAGGTGGGTGAGAAGCTGCTGCATACACTCCCCGAACTTGCGATAGAGCTCCTGCTGCGCGCGAAACGTCTCCAGCCACTCACGCTGCTTGCCGTTCATGCGCCGTACCACCTCTTCTGCGCAGCCGATGTGCACCGGCCCATACCTTCAATATCCGACCCCGGTTTTCCTGCGCGCAAAAAGGAGCGGTCCGCTCCGGACCGCACGGAGGGGGAAAGGTACACGCGGGTTTCCCCACTTTTTCAGTATACCCCGCGAATGTTACAAAGGTGTAACAGTGTGCACGTCAGCGCAGGGGAAATCCCCCCGGGTGTTGCACGAGCATGACAGCTGCATCGGGGCTGCCAGCCCTTGCACGGCCGCACAGAATGTACCACCCGCCCCGCGCGCTGCCGCGTGCTATACTCAAGGTGCCCTTGTGGAGTAAACCTTTTGCGTAAGAGATTAGCGGGCCACGAAGCGGGTCTTCGTGGCATCGCCTTGTGCGGCCGGCAGGGGGGATGCGTGGTGAATCTGCGGCAGCTCAGGTGGCCGGTCGTGTTGGTGACCCTGGCGGTGACCCTGGCCGGGCTGTTCGGCGCCCACCGGCTCGTGCGCAGCCAGACGGTGGATCAGCCCCTGGCGGCCGCCCTTGCTGACGTGGAAGGGCTGGCCTCCCACCGCGTCACGCAGATGGGTGCGCTTGCGGAGATCGTCATCACGCCCGCCCCGGGGACGAACCTGCGGGCGGTCTATGAAGCGGTCGACCGGCTGGTCCGCCAGGTGCTGAGGGACGGGAAGTACACGATCGTCGTGGCCGGCAGCCCGGAAGGCGGGCTGGAGCCGCTGCTGGAGCGGCTCAACCTGTACGTGCAGGAGGCCGTGGCGACTGGGGCGTTCTCGGCGATGGCCGACCGGATTGCGGCGGAGGCGAGGGCGGCCGGGGCCGAGGCGCATGTCGCGGTCGACGAGCGGCGGGTCTACCTGACGGTGGTGCAGGGCGGCGCATACGCGTACCGGGTCGTCGAGCGGCCGGTCTGGCTTCCCTCCCTGATGCCGGAAGGGGGGACCGGCCTGTGAGGAGCTTTCCCCTGAAGGAAATCCTTCTCGGCGCAGGCGCCGCGGTGGTGGCCTACCTGGCGATTCTGGGCGTCAACGTGCTGCCCGCGGTGTTCCTGGCGGGAGTCGCCTGGTGGATGTACCAGTCCGTCGCCCTGCGCGGCCCGGCCGCGGCCGTTCGGAGCCCGGCCGTCACGTCGGTGCCGCCGGTGCGATTTGAGGACATCGGCGGCCAGGAGGCGGCCAAGCAGGAGCTCCTGGAGGCGATCGAGTTCATCGTCCACCGGGAGCGGATCGCCCAGATGGGTATCCGTCCGCTGAAGGGCATCCTGCTCACGGGTCCGCCCGGGACCGGCAAGACGCTGCTGGCCAAGGCTGCGGCCCACCACACGGACTCCGTGTTCCTCGCCGCCGCGGGATCGGAGTTTGTCGAGATGTACGCCGGCGTCGGCGCCCAGCGGGTGCGGGATCTGTTCCGGCGGGCCCGGGAGCTCGCCCGCAAGGAGCGGAAGCGCTCGGCGATCATCTTCATCGACGAGATCGAGGTGCTCGGCGCCCGGCGGGGCTCCCACAGCACCCACATGGAGTACGACCAGACGCTGAACCAGCTGCTCACCGAGATGGACGGCATCGCGGTCGACGAGGAGGTCCAGGTGCTGGTCATAGGCGCCACCAACCGCCCGGACATGATGGATCCTGCCCTGCTGCGGCCCGGCCGCTTCGACCGGACGGTGAACGTCGACCTGCCGGACAAGGAGGCCCGGCTGGCGATCCTGCGCCTGCACACCCGGCAGAAGCCGCTGGCCGCCGGCGTCGACCTCGAGGCGATCGCCCGCCAGACCTTCGGCTTCTCCGGCGCCCACCTGGAGTCGGTTGCCAACGAGGCCGCGATCCTCGCGCTGCGGGAGGGGCTGAGCGAGGTGCACCAGCGCCACCTGGTCGAGGCCGTGGACAAGGTAATGCTGGGCGAGAAGCTGGACCGCCGGCCGACGCCGGCGGAGAAGCGGCGGGTCGCAGTCCACGAGGCCGGGCACGCCCTGGTGGGCGAGTGGGTGGAGCCGGGCTCGGTGGCGACCGTGACCGTGACCCCGCGCGGGCGGGCGCTGGGCTACGTGCGCACCAGCCCGCCCGACGACCGGTACCTCTACACGCGGTCTCAGCTGGAGGCTGGCATCCGGGTGGCCCTGGCGGGATTCCTGGCGGAAGAGCTGCTGTTTGGCGAGGCGTCGACGGGCGCCATGAGCGACTTCGAGCAGGCGGCGAGCCTGGCCCGTCAGATCGTGCACGCCGGCCTCAGCCCGCTCGGCATCGTGGACGTTGAGTGCCTGGACAAGGGGGAGGAGGCGGCGGCGGTGCAGCGCATCCTCGCCGATCAGCGCCGGCTGGTGGCCTGGTTCCTGGCGGAGCGGCGGTCGGTGCTGGAGCGGGTGGCGGAGATCCTCGTCGACGCCGAAGTGATCGACGGTGCGGAGATCCGCCGGCTGTTGGCGGACGCCCCGTCCCTGCCGCCGGTGCCGGCTTCTCCGGTGGAGGACGGGGGAGCAGCGTGATCGTGAGCGGCGCCTGCGGGCGCCGCTCTCGCGCGCCTACGGGCAGTCTACACGGGCGGCTGCCAGGGGGCCCATCCTTCTGACGATGGGGAATCGGGCGGCTGCCAGGGCGCCGGAACCGGCGAACCGTCCGGCCGGCTGCCCTGCGCGCCGGGCGCGCCGCCGGCGGCCCACGATCCGCCGGCCTGCCCGAGGATACCTCCCGGCTGGGCAGCACCAGCTTGTGGACTACCCGCTGTCGGGACGGGCGCATGCGGGCCGCCCACACCGCCCAACTGCGGGAGCGCCGGAGGCTGGCCCGCGCCACCCGTCCCGGGCAGGGATGCCGGCGGCCCGCCCGCATCGGCGGCGGCCGGCTGGGGTGCCGGGGGTCCGCCCGCGCCGGCAGGCTGCGCCGGTTGTGGCTGCGGCCCCGGCTGGCTCCCGGATGGCTGTCCCTGCCCGGTCCATCCCTGACCGGGCCCTGCGGCCCGCTGGCTCAGTGCGACCTCCGCGCGCGCCTCCCGGAGCACCGCCTCCATCTGCCGCTGGATGCGCTGCGTCTCCTCCAGCACGGCCTTCAGCTGCTTCAGGTTGGCCTCCAGCTCCCGGGCCAGCTCCTGCTTGGCGGCGTGCAGGGCGGTCAGCACGTTTGCGGCCGTCTGGCCGTAGAGTCCGGGCAGCCAGGGCGGCTGCTGGCCGGCCTGTGGGGCTCCGAACGCCCGGTCGCCCCCCGCCTGGGGGCTGCCAGCCTGCGGGGCTGGGGCCTGCGCGTTCCCGGCCTGGTCGCCACCCGCCCACGGGGCGCCCGCCTGCATCCCCGCTTGCGGTGGGGAGCCGCCCTGGGAGTTGCCGGCGGAAGGCGCACCACCGCCGGGCTGCGGGCCGTCCGGGCTCTGCGGCGGGCTGCCGGTGTTGCGAAGGTTCCGGACTAGGCGCACCGGCCGGGGACGAGCGTTGTTCTGCACGTGACCGCCTCCTCGGGCTGGGGGATTTCCGCATCAGGGCCGCACGTCGGCTGCGTCGAAAGCCAGGGTGCAGGCGCGGGGTCGCCAATCGGCAGCGCACGGTTCGGGCACTCCCGGTCGAGGCTGCCGATAGTATGCGCCCGCGGAGCCGGCCTGCATGCCCGCGGGCGCAGCCAGGCCGGTTGCGCTCCCGCACCGCCCGGCCGGGCCGCACGGGTCCTGAGGGGCATCGCGCATCGCGGCCGCCGGGCGCAGGATTGAGGGCGGCGGCCGGCGAAACCTCCCCGGACGAAACCTCCGCCGCGAGGAGGAAGCGGACGTGAATGCAGAGCTGGTCTTCGTGGGCACCGAGCTGCTCCTGGGCGAGATCCTGAACACCAACGCCCAGTACCTGAGCCAGCAGCTCGCGCTCCTGGGGATTGACGTGTACCACCAGGTCGTCGTGGGCGACAACGCGGCGCGCCTGCACGCCGTCCTGGAGCAGGCCCTGGCCCGGGCGGACCTCGTGATTGCCTGCGGCGGGCTGGGCCCGACCGACGACGACATCACCCGCGATGTGGCCGCGGAGGTGGCCGGGCGGCCGCTCGAGCTGGACCCGCAGCTGGTGGCACACCTGGAGCAGTGGTTCGCCGCCCGCGGGCGGCAGATGACCGCGAACAACCGGCGCCAGTGCATGGTCCCCCGCGGGGCGACGGTCCTGCCCAACGACCGGGGCACCGCCCCGGGGCTGATCATCCCCGCGGAGGGAGACAGGGCCATCATCCTGCTGCCCGGCCCGCCGGACGAACTGCGGCCGATGTTCGAGGCCCACGTGGTGCCGTACCTGATCCGGCGAAGCGGCGGGCGGCCGCTCCGCCTGGTTACCCGCATCCTGCGCTTCGTGGGCATCGGCGAGTCGGCTCTCGCCGACGGGCTGAAGGACCTGCTGCAGAGCCAGACCGACCCGACCATCGCCCCGTACGCGAAGATGGGCGAGGTGCACCTGCGCCTGGCCACCCGGGCGGCGGACGAGCAGGAGGGCCTGGCCCGGATCGCCGCGGTCGAGGCGGAGATCCGGGCGCGCTTCGGCCGGTTCCTCTACGGCACGGACGGCGAGAGCCTGGAGGTGGTCGTCGGCCGGCTGCTGGCGGAGCGGGGGCTGACCCTGAGCACGGCCGAGTCCTGCACCGGCGGGCTCGTGGCGAAGCGGCTCACCGACGTGCCCGGCTCGTCCCGGTACTTCGGCATGGGGTTCGTCACCTACGCCAACGAGGCCAAGATGCGGTTCCTGGGCGTTCCCGAGGCGCTCCTGGCCGCCCATGGGGCCGTGAGCGAGCCAGTGGCGCGGGCCATGGCGCAGGGAGCGCTGGAGCGGAGCGGGGCGGACGTGGCCGTGGCGATCTCCGGCATCGCGGGGCCCGACGGCGGGACGCCGGAGAAGCCGGTGGGCACGGTCTGCTTCGCGCTGGCCGGCCGGGGGCGGGAAGGCGCCGGCCCGGACGGCGGTTCCCTCCCGGCGGGGGTGTGGTCCGAGACGGTGCGGCTGCACGGCGGCCGGCACGGGGTGCGCGAGCGGGCCGCGGTGCACGCCCTGGCCCTGGTGCGGCGCTATCTGCTCGGGTACCTGAACTGAGAAGCGGCGGGCGCCCCGGGCGGGGCGCCCCCCTCGCTGGGGTGGGACAGACGGGGGTAGGTGAGCGGCTCACATACTC
>QGVE01000080.1 GCA_003242675.1 Bacillota bacterium
CGGAACATCATCTCACAGCGAAATGACCGACAGATCGGATGGGAGGTGCGCCGTATGCCCCTCGAGACCTTCCACCCGGCGGTGCGGGCCTGGTTCGAGGAGCGGTTCGGCCGGCCCAGCCCGCCCCAGGCGCAGGGCTGGCCCGCCATCGCCCGGGGCGAGAACGTGCTCATCCTCGCCCCCACCGGCTCAGGCAAGACGCTGGCCGCCTTCCTGAAGTGCCTGGACATCCTGTACCAGCAGGGCGTCCGGCGGGAGCCCGGGGTCCAGGTGCTCTACATCTCGCCGCTGAAGGCGCTGAACAACGACATCTACCGCAACCTCGAAATCCCGCTCGCCGGCATCGAGGCCAAAGCGCGGGAGCTGGGCCTGCCGCTCCCCCACCTCACGCACGCCGTCCGCACCGGCGACACGCCCCAGCAGGAGCGGAAGGAGATGCGGCGCAACCCGCCCGACATCCTCATCACCACCCCCGAGTCGCTCTACCTGCTGCTCACCTCCCGCTCCCGCGACATCCTGCGCACGGTGCGCTACGTCATCGTCGACGAGATCCACGCCCTCTGCACGAGCAAGCGGGGGGCGCATCTGTCGCTTTCGCTGGAGCGGCTGGAGGCGCTCCTGCCCCGCCCGCCGGTGCGCATCGGCCTTTCGGCCACCTTACGGCCGCTGGAGGAGGTCGCCCGCTACCTGGGCGGGACCGGCCGCCCCGTCACCATCGTGGACGCCGGGGCGCGCCGGGAGCTGGACCTGCGGGTGGAGGTGCCGGTGGACGACATGCGCGCCCTTCCGGAGAGCTCCATCTGGCCGGCGATCTACCGGCGGGTGCTGGAGCTGGTCGCCGCCCACCGGTCCACCATCGTGTTCGTCAGCAGCCGGGGGCTGGCCGAACGGCTCGCCGGCCAGCTCAACGCGCTGGCCGGGCGGGAGGTCGCCCGGGTGCACCACGGGTCATTGAGCCGGGAGGCCCGGGAGCAGGTGGAGGCGGAGCTGAAGGCGGGGCGGCTGCCGTGCCTGGTGGCCACCTCCTCGCTGGAGCTGGGCATCGACGTGGGCGCCGTGGACCTGGTGATCCAGATCGAGTCCCCCGGCACGGTGAGCCGCGGCCTGCAGCGGGTGGGGCGGGCCGGCCATGCCCTGGGCGCGGTGGCGAAGGGGCGGCTGCTCCCCAAGTACCGGGGCGACCTGCTGGAGACGGCCGGCATCGTGCGGGAGATGCGCCGGGGCGACCTGGAGGAGATCCGGGTGCCCACCGGCGCCCTGGACGTGCTGGCCCAGCAGATCGTCGCCATGGCGGCGATGGACGAGTGGCGGGTGGACGACCTGCTCGCCCTCGTCCGCCGCGCCTGGGGCTACCGGGACCTCACGGAACGGCAGCTCCACGGGGTCCTGGAGATGCTGGCGGGCCGGTACCCCGCCGCGGAGTTCCGGGAGCTCCGGCCCCGCATCGTCTGGGACCGGGAGGCCGGCGTCATCCGGGGGCGGGAGGGCGCCCGCGCCCTCGCGGTGCTCTCGGGCGGCACCATCCCCGACCGGGGTTACTACACGGTCTACCTGGAAGGCAGCGACGTGAAGCTGGGCGAGCTGGACGAGGAGTTCGTCTACGAGTCGCGGGTGGGCGACGTCTTCCTGCTGGGCTCCGCCACCTGGCAGATCCGGGCGATCGAGCACGACCGGGTGGTCGCCGCCCCCGCGCCGGGCCGGATGCCCCGGATGCCCTTCTGGAAGGGCGAGGGCTCGGGCCGCCCCCTGGAGCTGGGCCGGAAGCTCGGCGCCTTCACCGGCGAGGTCGCCGCGCGGCTGCACGATCCCGACATCCTGCAGTGGCTGCAGGCGGAGTGCTGCCTGGACGAACGGGCGGCCCGCAACCTGGTGCAGTACCTGCGGGACCAGGTCGCCCACACCGGCGTGGTGCCCACCGACCGGCGGCTGGTGCTGGAGCGCTTCCCCGACGAGCTCGGGGACGAGCGGCTGGCGCTCCTCTCCCCCTTCGGCGGCCGGGTCAACACCGCCTGGGGGATGGTGATCCGGGCCCGCATCCGGCAGCTGCTGCAGCTGGAGGCCGAAGTCACCACCAGCGACGACGTGATCCACATCCGCCTGCCCGGGGCCGACCGGCCGCTGGATCCGGAGGCCCTGGTGCGGGTCGACCCGCACGAGGCCGTGGAGCTCCTGCTGCAGGAGGTGGGCGCGACGCCGCTCTTCAGCGCGCACTTCCGCATGAACGCCGGGCGGGCGCTGGTGCTGCCCCGCCCCCGTCCGGGCCGGCGCCGCCCCTTCTGGCTGCAGCGGCTGAAGGCGGCCGACCTCCTGCAGGTGGCCCGCCGCTACCCCGACTTCCCCCTGGTGCTGGAGACCTACCGGGAAGTGCTCCGAGACGTGCTGGACATGGAGGGTCTGCGCCAGGTGCTGGAAGGGCTCGCCAGCGGGGAGATCGAGCTGACGGTGGTGGAGACCGACTCCCCCTCCCCCATGGCCAGCCAGATCCTGCTGCAGTTCGTGGCCGAGTACATGTACGAGGGCGACGCCCCCAAGGCCGAGCGGCACGGGGCGCTGCTCACGCTGAACCGGGAGCTGCTGGACGAGCTGCTGGGGTCCGGCGCCCTGCGGGAGCTGCTCGACCCCAGGGCGATCGCGACGGTCGCCGCCCGGCTCCGGGGGCAGGCCGAGGGCTGGCAGCCCCGCGGCCCCGACGAGGTGGAGGACCTGCTGCGCCGGGCCGGGGACATGACCGAGGCGGAGCTGGCGGCCGCCGGCGTGAGCCCGGAGTGGCTGGCCCGGCTGGAGGCCGAGCGGCGCGCCGTGCGGCTGAGCGTCGCAGGCAGCGGCGATGGCGCCCACTGGGTCCATGTCGACGACGCCTCGCTGTACCGCCGGCCCGAGGCGGACGTGGCCGAGGTTGTCCGCCGGTACGCCCGGGCGCACGGCCCCTTCCGACCCGCCGAGGTGGCGCGGCGGTACGGTCTGGCGGAGGAGGACGTCGCGGCAGCCGCCGAGGCCCTGGCCGCGGCCGGGGAGCTGGCCGCGGGCGAGTTCACCCGGGGCGCCACCGGCCGGGAGTACTGCGACCCGGAGGTGCTCCGGCAGATCCGCCGGCAGACGCTGACCCTGCTGCGGGCCGAGGTGGAGCCGGTCGACGGGGCCGCCTACGCCCGGTTCCTGCTGGACTGGCACGGGCTGCGGCCGCTGCTCCCGGGCGGCGGAGCGCCGGGCGGCGCGCGTCCAGGCGATGGCCCGCCCGGTGCGGTGCCGCCGGGGACCCGGCCTCCGGGTGCGGCCCTCCCTGGCGGATCCCCGCCGCAAGCCCTCCTGCGGGCCCTGCGGCAGCTCCAGGGGATCCCGCTGCCGGCCGAGCTGTGGGAGCAGGAGATCCTGCCCCGCCGGGTGCCCGGCTACCAGCCGCTCTGGCTGGACCAGCTCCTGGCCGCCGGTGAAGTGCACTGGGTGGGCTCGCCCGGCAAGCGCCTGGCCTTCTACCTCCCCGACGACGTCCACGCCTTTGCGGACCGGCTGGCCGCCGCGCCCGAAGGGCTCACCGCCGTCCAGGCGCAGGTGCTGGCCGCCTGCCAGGCCGCCGGCGCGGCGTTCCTGGGGACCGTGGCCAGGCAGGCCGGCCTGACGCCGGCGGAAGCGCTGGAGGCGCTCTGGGAGCTGGCCTGGATGGGGCTCGTGACCAACGACACCTTCGCGCCGGTGCGGGAGGTGCTCCGGCGCGGCCCGGCGGCGCGGAGCCGCGGGCGGCATGCGCCTGTGCTGCGCGGGGGCACGGGCCGCTGGTGGCCGGCCGCCTCCCTGGCGGCGGGCGGCGCGCAGGGGGATCCGGTGGAGGCCTACGCCCGGCTGCTGCTGGACCGGTACGGGATCGTCACCCGGGAGGTCGTGGCGGCCGACGGCGGCCCGGCGCCCTGGGGCGAGGTGCTCCGGCGCCTCCGGCGGATGGAGTGGCGGGGCGAGGTGCGGCAGGGGTACTTCGTCGCCGGCCTGAGCGGGCTGCAGTTCGCCCGGGCCGACGCGGTGGAGCGCCTGCGCCGGGCGAGGGAGGCGCTCAGCACCCCGCCGGTGCTGCTCAGCGCCTGCGACCCCGCTAACCCGTACGGCACCGTCCTGCCGTGGCCGGAGGGGGTGCGCCTCCTGCGGCTCCCATCCAACTACGTGGTCCTGGCCGACGGGCTGCCCGTGCTGGGCGTTGAGGGAGGCGGCAGCCGGCTGGTCCCCCTGGCGCCGCTGGCGGAGGACAAGCTCCCGTCCGTGCTCTCCGCCCTGCCTGGCCTGCTGAAGGTCCCCGGCGCGGCCCGCAACCGGCGGCGGATCGAGGTGCGCCAGTGGGGCGACATGCCCGTCCAGCAGAGCCCCGCGGCCGGGCCGCTCCGGGCGCTTGGGTTCGAGCCCTCGCCCCGGGGCCTGGTCTACTACGGATGAGCGCCGCCGCGACGGAGCCGGGGCGCTCGGATGGGGACGTTGCACATCGCACGACAACAGGGGCTGTCTCGGGCAGGAGTATCTGCCCGAGACAGCCCCTCGCGTCGCTAGGTAATCCCCAAGAGTGCGGTCAAGCCCGGTCCAGCGCCGCCCGGATCCGCGGCGCGGTGATGCCGTGGCGCGACTCGTGCCACAGGATCTGCGGCGACTGGTGGGTGACGCCCAGCCGGCTGGCCGGGGCGAGGGACGCGGGCCGCTATGACGTGCCCGACGCCGCGGCCTCCGCGCCGGGGTGCTGCCGGGGCTGGTCCACGGACCAGACGGCCACCTCCGGGCTGCCCACCGCCTGGCGGGTCGTGTCGGCCCAGACTTCACGGAGCCGCCCGTAATCCGCCTCCGTGAGGAGCGGATCGACTCCCGCCTCGTAGTCCCGCAGCGCCTGCTCCACGGCGACCACCCGGTACCGCTGCCGCCCGTCCGCCCGGTAGCCGTGCACCCACGTGGGCACGAACGAGACGCGCTCGATGCGGGTGACGCCGTCCTCCTTCGCCACGTCCACCAGCAGCATCAGGCCCGCCTCCTGGTACAGCCCCACCTGGTTGGAGATGAAGTTGCCCAGGCTGTAGATCACGGCCCGCGGCAGGTCGCGGCCGAAGGCGTCCCGGACCTGGCGCACCTCGATGGGCTGGATGACGTGGGGGTGGCTGCCCAGCACGATATCCGCGCCCGCCTGCAGCGCCACGTCGACGTAGTGGCGCTGCTCGTCGTTGGGCTCGCGGGCGTACTCCTCGCCGAAGTGCAGGGCCACGACCACCAGGTCGACGTCGTCCCGGGACCGCGCCCGCCCGATGTCGGCGGGCATCTGCTCGTCGTCCACCAGGTTGACCGACCAGGGTTCGGGCAGCGGGATCCAGTTGGTCGTGGCCGTGTAGGCCAGCACCGCGACCCGGATGCCCGGCACCGGCTCCACGACCAGGATCTGCTCCCGCTCCTCCGGCGTGCGCGCCGTGCCCGTGTGCGGCATCCCATACCGCTCCAGGGCCTCGTGGGTCTTCTCGATCCCGAACTTGCTGTAGTCCAGCGAGTGGTTGTTGGCGTGGGTCAACACGTCGAACCCGACCGCCTTCAGGTCGCGGGCGAACTCCGGCGGCGTGTTGAAGCTGGGGTAGCCGGCCCAGGGGTAGTCCGGGCCGGTGAGGGTGGTCTCCAGGTTGGCGATGGCCAGGTCAGCCGCCTCGATCCAGGGGCGGACCGGCTCGAACAGGGGCGTGAAGTCCCAACCGCCGTCGGGCAGGGCCGAGGCGTGGACGAGGGGCAGGTGCATGAGCAGGTCGCCCACGGCCAGCAGCCGGGCCGTCCGCCTCTCCCCATGGCCCGGGCCCAGCGCAATCGCCTGCCCCGGCACCGGATCGGCCGGCGCCGCCGGCGCCGGCTCCTGCGTGGCCGCCCCGGTGCCGGGCACCTGCGGATCGGGGCCTCCCGCCCGGCCCCTGCCGGTGCACCCGGCGACGAGCAGGAGCCCGATCAGGAGCAGAAGGGGCAAAACCAACCGGGGAGCCCCCCGCCGTCTCAGGTTCAAGCCCTATCCCCCCAAGAGTGTCTTCCGGCTCCTTTGTAGGACGGTGGACGGCCCCCGCCCGCTCCACGGCTCGGGGCGCGGTTCCTGGGAGGCCGTCGGGTCCACCTGCCCCCCTCCAGCGGCGAGCGGGCGGGGACCACGCCAGGAAACAGAACATACCCTGGAGGGTAAACCTTCCTGCGAGGTGAGCGCAGTGCCCCAGTGCCCACCCGGCACCTTCCCGCACAGGGTGCAGCCAGGCGACAACTTCTGGACCCTGGCCTGGCGGTTCGGCACGACGCCGCAGGCCATCGCCCTGGCGAACCCGGGTGTCAACTCCTGGTCCCTGCGCGTCGGCCAGCCGCTCTGCATCCCGGGCAGGTCCCCCTTGGTCCCGATGCCCCGGCGCTGCCCCCAGGGCTGGGAGCCCTACGTGATCCGGCCCGGCGACACGCTCAGCGACATCGCCTACGCGCGGCGGACCACCGTGGCCCAGTTGCGGCGGGTGAACCCGGTGGACCCGGCCCACCTGCGGATCGGCCAGGTCATCTGCGTGCCGGCGCGGTAAGCCAGGACGGGGAGGGGTCGACCCCTCCCCTTCCGGTTATCCGGCTTCCTTGGACTCGTACTGCTGGCGCAGCTGCGCGACCACGTTCGGGTCCGCCAGCGTGGTCGTGTCGCCCAGGGCCCGGCCCTCGGCGATGTCCCGCAAGAGCCGGCGCATGATCTTGCCCGAACGGGTCTTGGGCAGGTCCGCGGCGAAGTAGATCTCCTCCGGCCGCGCGAGGGCCCCGATCTTCTTGACCACGTGCTGCTTCAGCTCCTCGGCGAGGTCAGGCGTGCCGCGCCGCCCCTCCTTCAGCGTGACGAAGGCCGCGATGGCCTGACCCTTCACCGGGTGGGACCGGCCGATCACCGCGGCTTCGGCCACCAGCGGGTGATCGACCAGCGCGGACTCCACCTCCATGGTGCCGATGCGGTGGCCCGAGACGTTGATCACGTCGTCGACCCGGCCGATGACCCAGAAGTAGCCGTCCTCATCCCGCTTGGCCCCGTCGCCGGTGAAGTAGATCTCCTTGCCGAACCGGCTGAAGTACGTCGAGAGATACCGCTCGGGATCGCCCCACACCGTGCGCAGCATGGAGGGCCACGGCGACTTGACCACCAGGTAGCCGCCGGCGCCCGGGGGCACCTCCTGCCCCTCCTCGTTCACCACGGCCAGCTCGATGCCGGGGAACGGCCGGGTGATGGACCCGGGCTTCATCGCCACCACGCCGGGCAGGGGCGTCGCCATGATCGCGCCCGTCTCCGTCTGCCACCAGGTGTCCACGATGGGGCAGCGCTCGCCGCCGATGTGCTTGTAGTACCAGACCCACGCCTCCGGGTTGATCGGCTCGCCCACGGTCCCCAGGAGCCGCAGCGAGGAGAGGTCGTACTTGGCCGGCCAGCCCTCGCCCCAGCGCATGAAGGACCGGATGGCGGTGGGCGCCGTGTAGAAGATGTTGACCCGGTACTTCTGGATGATCTCCCAGAAGCGGCCCCGGTCCGGGTAGTCCGGCGCGCCTTCGTACATCACGGTCGTGGCGCCGTTGGCCAGCGGGCCGTAGATCACGTAGGAATGGCCGGTGATCCAGCCGATGTCGGCGGTGCACCAGTACACGTCCTCGTCCTTCAGGTCGAACACGTACTTCGTCGTCGCCGCCACCTGCGTGAGGTAGCCGCCGGTCGTGTGCAGCACGCCCTTCGGCTTCCCGGTGGACCCGGAGGTGTAGAGGATGAAGAGGGGATCCTCCGCGTCCATCTCCTCCGCCGGGCAGGTGACCGGGGCGTTGCGAATCAGCGTGTGGTACCAGTGATCCCGCCCGGGATGCCAGCCGTGCTCCACCAGCGACTCGTGGCCGATCCGCTTGACCACGATCACCTTCTCCACGGTGGGGCAGTCGACCACGGCCTCGTTGACGATCTGCTTCATGCGGATGATGTTGCCGCGGCGCCAGCCGCCGTCCGCGGTCACGACGACCTTGGACCGGCTGTCGTTGATGCGGTCCCGCAGGGCCTCCGCGGAGAAGCCGCCGAAGACGACCGAGTGGATGGCCCCGATCCGGGTGCAGGCGAGCATCGCGATCGCGGCTTCGGGGATCATGGGCAGGTAGATGGTGACCCGGTCGCCACGCCCGACGCCCATCTGCCGGAGCACGTTCGCGAACCGGCAGACCTCCCGGTGCAGGTCGAGGTAGGTGAGCACCCGCTCGTCGCCGGGCTCGCCCTCCCAGATGATGGCCGCCTTCGTCCGCGTGGGCGTGCTGAGGTGCCGGTCGAGGCAGTTGTAGGCGACGTTCAACTTGCCCCCCACGAACCACTGTGCGAACGGCGGGTTCCACTCCAGCACCTTGTCCCACCGCCGGAACCAGTGCAGCCGCTCGGCCTGGGCCGCCCAGAAACCAAGGCGGTCCCGGGCGGCCTGCTCGTACAGGCTCTCGTCCGCCACATTCGCCCTGGCGGCGAACTCGGACGGCGGCGGAAAGCGCCGGTCCTCGGTGAGAAGCGCGGCAAACTGCTTGTTCTCCATTCCGCCGAACCCCCCCTAAGCGCTCGGTCATGCTGCCCATTATTCGTCGAACTTTCCCCACTTTCCTCTAAGTTCGTGCAATCACATGCACTCCCGGTCCCCGAAAAACGAAGAAGCCTGCATCCCGCTCTGCGCGGGAATGCAGGCTACTGTCGAAGACGCACACCTTTACTGGATCAGCAGGTTGACGATCTCGATGAGCGAGGCGTCGGACGGGATGGTGAAGGTGCCGGCCTGCAGCCGGGTCTCCACCCCCAGCTCGGCGACGACGGAGAGGAACTCCTCCTCCGACTCGATCAGCCCGGATTCCTTCAGCAGGGCGGCGATGTCCTGCGAGGTGGAGCCCACCTCCACCGTGACCGTCACGGTAGCCGGCCGCTCCGGCTCCTCCCCGGACCCGGCCGGCTCTTCCCCGGCGTCCCCGGGTTCGGGCTCATCGCCAGACGGCAAGGCCGGCGGGGGCGACAGGTCGGCGGTCGACCCGCCGGAATCCTGCTGGCCGGGGCCCTGTGCCACCCCGGGATTCGCGCCGGGCTCCTCGGGAGGCGCTGGACGGACGATGAGGGGCACGAGCAGCGCGCAGAGCACCAGGCCGGCGCCGAAGCCCACCAGCAGGCCCCGCTGGAAGCGGCGGTCGCCGCCGGGCAGGAACCACGGCTGGTGATCCGGAATCTTGATTAACTCTTCCTCGTACTCCACCGGGCTGGTGAGGATCTCCCAGGCCTCCTGCACGGTGGCCTCCCGGGGGATGCGCTCCGCCTTGTCCGGACGCCGGCGCGTCGCCGGTCCGCCCCAGGCGCCGAGGATCACGGACAGCAAGCCTACAGCCAACAGGAACCAGGTCACTGCAACGCCCCCCTGTCGCGTCAGTCCTTGACCTTTTCGTTGTACTGGTTCTCGGCAGGAGCTGTCAACAGGCGGATGGAACCTGAGAGAAGAGATCCAAGAGGGAGGGTGAGCCGTTGGAGGGTTTCCCTTTTGTCTGGGAACAGCAGGTCGTGTTCCGCGACATCGACATGCTGGGCCACGTCAACAACGCGGTCTACGCGACCTACTTCGAGACGGCGCGGGTGGAGTATCTCCACCAGCTCCTCGGCGAGAGGGCCGGCCAGTACGGCTTCATCCTGGCCGAGATCACGATCACGTACCGGTCGCCGGCCTACCTGCGGGAGCGGCTGCTCATCGGCCTCAGGGTCGCCGAGATCCGCAACTCCAGCATGATCTTCGACGGCCAGATCACGGAGAAGACCACCGGGCGCCTGGTCGCCACCAGCCGGGCGGTGCTGGTGCACTACGATTTCCAGGCGCAGCGCCCCGTCCCCATTCCACAGGAACTGCGGGCCGCGATCGCCCGCTTCGAAGGGAGAGCGCTGTGAATTCCGGACGGTGCGCCGCTCTGCTGGTCCTGGCCGCGCTGGTACTGGCCGGCTGCGCCGTGCGGGACACCGGGGAGATTTCGACGGAGCCCCGCCCCGTCCCTGTTGAGGCCGTGCAGCTCCCAGCTTCTCCCCCGGTCATCACGCTGGAGCCCGCACAGGTGCTGCAGGGGGACTTCGCGGTCCTCCGGGTCGACCAGCCGCTGCCCGGCGAGCCGGTGGTCCAGGTCGGGGGGCTCGCCGAGCAGCCGAAGCTGTTCCTGCTCGACCGGCACCCCACGGCGTTCATCGGCATCCCGGCCGCGGCCCCGGTGGGCACCTACCCGGTCCGCCTCACCTGGGAGGGCGGAGCGTGGGAAGGCACGCTGGAGGTCGTGCGGAAGGAGTTCACGGTCGACCGGCTGGAGGTGACCGAGGAGCAGGAGGAGATCTACTACGACCCCCGCCAGGCTGAACAGTGGGCGAAGCTGTACCGGCTGCGCTCCACCAGCGAGCCCGAGCCGCTCTGGCGCGGGGCCTTCCGCCCCCCGCTGGAGGGCGAACTGCAGGTGACCACGTACTTCGGGGAGATCCGCATCGTCAACGGCGTCGAGACCGGCCGGCACAGCGGCATGGACTTCGGCGCGCCGCAGGGCACGCCCATCTACGCGCCGGCCCGGGGCAAGGTGATCCTCGCGGAGGAGTTCATCGTCTCCGGCCGGACGATCGTCATCGACCACGGCCTCAACCTGTTCACCGCGTACTACCACTGCGAGGAGCTGCTCGTCCAGCCCGGCGACTGGGTCGAGGCCGGGCAGCCGATCGGGACGGTGGGCTCCACCGGATTCTCCACCGGCCCGCACCTGCACTGGACGGCGACCATCGGCAACACGCCGGTGGACCCGTGGCTGCTCACCCAGGGCAGCGTCGTCGATCTGTTCAACGCGGGCAGGGACTGATCAGGCCGGCTTGTGGGGGCAGGTGCGCGGGTGGTAGCATTGAAGCAGGTCTGCAAAGGCGAAGGGGGGATCGCCGTGGAGCAGGAAAGGCAGCTGCGCGGGGACAGCGACCCGGAGCCGGGCCCGGAGGAGCCCGAGGTCCGGCCGGCCACGGACGAGGAGGTGCAGGCAGCGGTGGAGGCGTTCTTCGCGCGCTACCGCCGGGTGCTGGAGCGGCTGGCCACATGCTGATCTGCCTGACCGCGGACCATCTGATCGCGCTGCATCGGCGCATCATCGCCGAGACCGGCGGTCCGCCCGGGGTGCGCGACCCGGGCGGCCTGCAGTCGGCCGCTGCCCGCCCGTTCCGGAGCTACGGCGGCCACGCGCTCTACCCGACCCTGGAGGAGAAGGCCGCTGCCCTGGCCGAGGGAATCTCCCGGAACCATCCCTTCGTGGACGGCAACAAGCGTGTCGCCATCGCGGCGGGATGCCTGTTCCTGATGCTCAACGGGCGCGAGATCACAGCGCCGGAGCACGAGCTGGAGCAGACGGCCTGGGCGCTTGCGGTGAGGGAGATCGACCTGCCACAGCTGGCCGAGTGGTTCCGGCAGCACAGCCGGGAGAAGGCCTGAACAGCCGGCTGCCGCTTACCCGTGCGGCAGCCGGCCTTTCACGCTGCGGCGCGTGCGCCCGCCTTTCGGGCGGATCGGAGGAAAGCGCCGCCATCCGATCAGTTTGGCGGATCGGTTTTGGCCCGGCGTGCGTCACAAAGAATGCGGTTTGCGCCGCTGGTGCGGGTTCACGCGGCCTCGGGGCCCCCACGGCGTCCCGGAGGCGGCCAGCAGCGCCGCACAAGCCACCACGGCAAAGGAGGCGCACCATGCGTCCTGGTTCACAGCGTGACTTCACCCAGGGCTCCATACCCCGCCACATCATCCTGTTTTCGCTGCCGCTGTTCGCCGGCAACCTCCTGCAGATGCTCTACAACGTGGTCGACTCCGTGTGGGTGGGCCAGGTGATCGGCAAGCACGCCCTCGGGGCCGTGTCGGTCTCCATGCCCCTCATCTTCGCCCTGATCTCGCTCATCGTCGGCCTGACGATGGCCGCGACCACGCTGGTAGGCCAGTACCGGGGCGCCGGAAAGGAGGACCTGGTGCAGCGGACCATCGGGACCGCGCTCATCCTGCTGGCCGTGCTCGGCGCCATCGTCGGGCTGATCGGGGTCCTCTTCCGCTATCCGCTGCTCCGGCTGATCGCCACGCCGGAGGAGATCATCGACGACGCCGCCGCCTACTTCGCCATTTTCATGGGGGGGATCCTCTTCCTCTTCCTGTACAACACCCTGGGCGCCATCCTGCGCGGCCTTGGCGACGCGAC
>QGVE01000081.1 GCA_003242675.1 Bacillota bacterium
CGCCCGGGACGGGGAGGACGGCCCGCCCAACCGGTTCATGGTGGGCGACGTGAAGCAGTCCATCTATCGGTTCCGCCACGCCGACCCCGGGCTGTTCATGGCCAAGTACGCGGCCTACCGGCCCTGGTCCGGTGCGCCCGAGCCCGGCGCGGCCGGCGCCCGCATCGTGTTGGGAGCCAACTTCCGCAGCCGGGAGGGCGTGGTGAACGCGGTCAACTTCCTCTTCCGGCAGATCATGACGGCGAGGGCCGGCGAGCTGGAGTACGACCGGGACGCCGAGCTCGTCTACCGGGCGGGTTACCCGCCCCTGCCCGGCGGGGACGGGGGTGAGCCCGCGCCCGAGCCGCCGGTCGAGCTGCACCTGCTGGACGGCGAGGAGCCCGCTCCGGACGGGGCCGGCGACCCGTCCGGAGCGGGCGGGGAGGCCGACCCGGGAGGGTTCGAGGCCGCTGCGGGAGCGGGGGACGGCACGGCTGGGGACGGGGAGGACGAGGCCGCCGATCCCCTCCTGGAGGAGCTGGCGGAGCTCACGGCGATCGAGCGGGAGGCGCGGCTCATCGCCGCCCGCATCCGGGAGATGGTGGACGGCACCGCCGGGCAGCCGCCGGTCCAGGTGTGGGACCGGAAGCTGCAGGCCTACCGGCCCCTGCGCTACCGGGACATCGCGATCCTGCTCCGGGCCGCGACGGGGCGGATCAACGTGCTGATGGAGGTGCTCACCCAGGCCGGGATCCCGGCCTACGGCCAGATGGCCACGGGCTACTTCCAGGCGACGGAGGTGCGGGTCTTCCTCTCCCTGCTGCAGGTGCTGGACAACCCGCGGCAGGACATCCCCCTGGCCGCCGTCCTGCACTCGCCCATCGTCGGCCTCTCCGCCGCCGACCTCGCCCGCATCCGGCTGGCTGCGCCCCGGGGCTCCTTCTACGACGCCCTGGTGGCCGCCGCGGCGCCGCAGGAAGCGATGGCGGTGCGCGACGCCGCGGCTGCGGCGGAGACGGCGCTGGTGGAGGCCACCCCCGATGCGGCGGCTGGGGGTACGCCAGATGGGGCGGCTGCGGCTACGCCACATGGGGCGGCTGCGGCGACGCCGGACGGGGTGGCTGGGGCTACGCCCGATGGGGCGGCTGCGGCGACGCCGGACGGGGTGGCTGGGGCTGCGCCGGATGGTGCGGCGGGGGCTAAGCCCGATGGGGCAGCCAAGGCCGCACAAGATGCGGGGGCGGAGGGCGCCGCACCGGACCTGCAGAAGGTGCTGTCCCGGTTCCTGGAGTCCCTCGACCGCTGGCGCACCCTGGCCCGCCGCCGGCCCCTGAGCCAGGTGGTCTGGCAGATCCTGCAGGAGACCGGGTACCTCCACTACGTGGGCGGGATGCCCGGCGGCGCCCAGCGGCAGGCCAACCTGCTCGCCCTTTACGAGCGGGCCCGGGAGTTCGACCAGTTCGCCCGCCAGGGGCTGTTCCGGTTCCTGCGCTTCATCGAGCGGCTGCAGGCGGAGCAGTCCGACATGGGCACCGCCCCGGCCCTGGGCGAGGGCGAGGACGTGGTGCGGATCATGTCGATCCACAAGAGCAAGGGGCTGGAGTTCCCGGTGGTCTTCGTCGCCGGCCTGGGCAGCCGGTTTTCCGAGCAGGACCTGAGCGGCGACCTGCTCCTGCACCGGGACCTGGGCTTCGGCCCGCAGCTGGTGGACCCCGAGCTTCGGCTGAAGTACCCGACCCTGGCGTATCACGCGGTCCGGGAGGCCACCCGCCTCGCCAACCTGGCGGAGGAGCTGCGGGTGCTCTACGTGGCCCTCACCCGGGCCCGGGAGCGGCTGATCCTGGTGGGCAGCGTGAGCAGCCTCCGCAAGGCCTGCACCGGCTGGGCCCGTGCCCTGGCGGCGCCCGGCTGGGCGCTGCCCGAGTCGCTCCTGCTCTCGGCGCGGTGCTACCTGGACTGGATCGGCCCGGCGGTGATGCGCCACGCCGACGGCGCGCCGCTCCGGAAGCTGGCGGAGGAGGCCGGGCTGGCCGGCGAGGGCGGCCTGAACCCCGCCGTCGCCGGCGACCCCTCCCGCTGGGCGGTGACCATCTGGACGCCGGTTTCGCTCGGCGAGCTGCTGCAGGCGGGGGAGCAGGCGGCGCCCCCGGCCCTGGACTGGGCGCGCGTCGGCGCCGCCGAGCCGCTGGATGTGCCCGCGGACGAGGCCCTGAGCGCCCGGCTGCGGGAGCGCTTCGGTTGGCGCTACCCCTTCGAGCCGGTGGTCCGCCGGTTCGGCAAGCTGTCGGTCACGGAGCTGACGGGCTACTTCGATCCCGACGACGAGGCGCCGGCGGAGGCGCTCGTGGCACCGGAAGGGGCGGCGTCCAGCACCTTCGCGAGCCGGCCCCGCTTCCTGCTGGAGGACCGGCGGGCGCTCTCGCCCACCGAGCGGGGTACGGCGATGCACGTGGTCCTGCAGCACCTGGACCTGGGCCGGCCGCTGGACCCCGCGGGCGTGGGGATCCAGCTCGCCGAGATGGTGGAGCGGGAGCTGCTCACCCCGCAGCAGGCGGCGGCGGTGGACGTGGAGGCGATCGCCGACTTCTTCGCCTCGCCGCTGGGCGCGCGGATCGTGGAGGCGCGGGACCGGGTGCAGCGCGAGCTGGCCTTTACCCTGGCCGTGCCGGCGGCGGAGGTGTATGGCGACCTTCCGCCGGAGGTGGCCGCCGGCGACGTGGTCATCGTCCAGGGGATGATCGACCTCCTGCTCGCCGAGGAGGACGGGTACGTGCTGGTGGACTACAAGACGGACCGGCGCGACCCCGAACAGGCGGCGCAGCGCTACGTGACGCAGGTCCGCCTCTACCGGCGGGCCGTGGAGGAGATCCTCGGCCGGCCGGTGAAGGAGGCCTACCTGCACTTCCTGGCCAGCCGCAGATCGATCGCCATGTGAGCACCATCTACGCCGGGCGAGCGGCACAGCCGTCCGCCCGGCCGTTTGATTCAGCCCCATCGGCGCGGCGAACGGTGGGCGCCGCGCATCGGGCTAGCCCTAGGGGAGGCGCACTCGGCTCCTTCTACGGCCTTTCAAGCCTGGCCTGGGCCGTGGGGGGCGCGCTGGGCAACACCCTGGGCGGATGGATCTCCCAGCAGGAAACCCTGGGGGTTCTTCCCTGATTTTCCTTCATGGTCATCGGTTTCGTGGTCGCACTGGCGACCAGGCCGAAGGCTTTCGGCAGGGACACGGCCCTGGCAGCCGGGGCTGGCCTGTCCGCCGCTGGGAAAGACTAGGCGGCAGGCGCCCGGGGCCGGTGCGGAGGCGGAGCTATGCCGGGACAGACCGGACCGGGCGCCGTGTGCCGAAACAGTACGGCAGGTCTGAGACAGGAGGATCCATGCGGGCGTTTAACTCTCAGAGAGGGACTCAGTCCCAAGTACTCCTGTGGAGGCTGCCCGGAACATGCTAGACATCCTGCGCGACAACGCACTCCTGCTCCTCTTCATCGTTGCGGGCATCGGATACCCCCTAGGGCGCGTCCGCATCGGCGGAGTCCACCTCGGCGTGGCCGCGGTGCTCTTCGTCGGCCTGTTTTTCGGTGCACTCGACCCCAGCCTGAAGCTGCCGGAGATCATCTACCAGTTCGGGCTGGCCCTGTTCGTCTACTGCGTGGGCCTGAGCAGCGGCCCCGGCTTCCTCCGTTCGCTCCGGGGAAAGGGCATCGCCTATAACGTGCTGTCCCTGGCCGTCATCCTGCTCGCGGCCCTGCTCCTGCTCATCCCCCACTACCTGCTCTCGCTCCGGCCAGCCGAGACGGCCGGCGTCTTCGCCGGGCTGCTGACCTCGACCCCGGCCCTGGCGGCGGCGGTGGAGTACCTCAGCCGCACCGGGGCGGCGGGCCAGCTTTCCGACCCGGTGGTGGGCTACTCCATCGCCTATCCGGCCAGCGTGCTCGGGGTCATCCTGGCCATCTACCTGGCCGAGCGCTGGTTCCGCATCGACTACAAGGCGGAGGCCCGCACGCTGAAGGACTTGCCCGGGGTTTCGCCCGAGATCACGTGCTGGACCCTCCGGGTGGCGCGGCCCCAGGTCTACGGCCGCACGGTGCGGGACCTCGTGGCCGAGCACCGGCTGCAGGTGGTCTTCGGCCGGATCCGCCGCGGGGACCACGCCGACGTGGTGAGTTGGGAGACCCACCTGGAGGAGGGCGACCTGGTGACGGCCGTCGGCCCGGAGGAGGAGCTGGAGCGGGCGGCCCGGATCCTCGGGTGCGTGAGCGACGTGGAAGCCGACCTGGACCGGTCCGACGTGGACATGCGGGAGGTCTTCGTCTCCAACCCCGAGGTCGCGGGGCGCACCCTCCGGGAGCTGAACCTGCCGCAGCGCTTCGGGGCGGTGGTGTCCCGGGTCTGGCGCGGCGACCTGCAGCTCATGCCCTACGCCGACATGCCGCTGGAGCTGGGCGACCGGGTGCGGGTGCTGACCCGCCGCGAGCGGCAGCAGGAGGTGGCCGCGTTCCTGGGCGACTCCTACCGGGCGATCTCCGAGATCGACATCGCCGTCTTGGGGCTGGGCATGGCCCTGGGGATCGGCCTCGGGCTCGTGCCGATCCCGCTGCCCGGCGGGATCCGCGTGCGGCTGGGGCTCGCCGGCGGCCCGCTGATCGTCGCCCTCTTCCTCGGCGCGCGGCAGCGGACCGGGCCCCTGGTGTGGACGCTGCCCTATTCCGCGAACCTGCTGCTCCGGCAGATCGGGCTGACGATCTTCCTCGCCGCCGTGGGCACCCGGTCCGGCTACGAGTTCGCCTCCATGCTCACCCAGGCGCGCGGGTGGGCGATGCTCGGGTGGAGCGCGGCCGCGGCCCTGCTCGTGGCCTGGGTGATGCTCTACGTCGGCTACCGGTGGCTGCGCATTCCCATGGGGATGCTGACAGGGATGGTCGCCGGCATGCAGACGCAGTCGGCGACGTTGGGCTTCGCCCTGGACCAGGCGGGGAGCGACCTGCCCTCCGTGGGGTACGCGACGGTCTACCCGGTGGCGATGGTCGTCAAGATCGTCCTGGCCCCGGTGCTGATCGCCTTGTTGAGCTAGCGCGCGGCCGGGACCGCACCCGGCTGGCTCCCCGGCCGAATCCCGGGCGGTCGCGGCCTGCGCGCCGGATGTCCTCCTGCTTGACAGGAATGAATCGCTCAACGACGAATTTTCTGTCGGCAGGAGGGATGACGGATGCGCGGGGGACTGCGCGGGTTCGTGATCACGCTGGGGATCTGGGTCCTGCTGGCCTTGCTGCACGTGAGCCTGGAGCTGATCGGGGGGCGCAGCCCCCTGGCCGTTTTCGCCCGGGAGCCGCGGGTGCGGTACATCGCGGTCACGGTGGCCGTCGTCCTGGCGCTGGGCACGGCCATCGGCGCCGCGTCCGAGCGGGTGCGCCGGGCGGCCGCACAGGCGGCGGGCCAGCGAGGTGGGAGGGAGGAATCCGGATGGCAAAGGTGATCCTGATCTACGCGGAGAAGGGCGCCGACCGGTACACGGAGCTGCTGGAGCGGCTGATCCCGAATGCGGCCGACTACCGGCTGGTCCCCTGCAGCAGCCGGGAGGACGCCGCCAGAAACATCGGAGAGGCCGAGATCCTCTTCTGCTTCCAGTTTCCCACGGACCTGCTGAAGGGAGCGCACCGGCTGCGCTGGATCCAGGCGATGCGGGCCGGGGTGGACGACCTGGTCGCGGCGCCGCTGCCCCCGGGCGTGGTGCTCACCCGCATCGAGGGGCTGTTCGGCACCCCGATGAGCGAGTACGCGTTCGCCCACATGCTGGCCCACGTCCAGCAGCTTCGCCGGATCTACGCCGCTCAGGCGGAGCGCCGCTGGGACCCGTTCCGGGCGGAGACCCTGGCGGGCAAGCGGCTGGGAGTGGCCGGCGTCGGGTCCATCGGCCTGGAGGTGGCGGCCAGGGGCAAGGCCTTCGGCATGGAGGTCTGGGGCCTGGCGCGCACGCCGGGCCCGCGGCCCCACGTCGATCGCGTGTTCACCCCGGGCGAGGTCCGGGAGTTCACCGCCGGGGTGGACTTCCTGGTGAGCACCCTGCCGGACACGCCGGAGACCCGGGGGCTCATCGACCCCGAGGCGATGAAGGAGGGCGCGCTCCTCATCAACATGGGCCGGGGCGCGACGATCGACGAGCAGGCGATCCTGCGCGCGGTGCGCAGCGGCCGCATCCGGGCGGTGCTGGATGTCTTCACCGTCGAGCCCCTGCCGCCGGACCACCCGTTCTGGACGGAGCCGGGCATCACGGTGACGCCGCACATGAGCGGCCTCAACCGGCCGGACGCGATTGCCGCCTACTGCGCGGAGAACCTGGCCCGCTTCGAGCGGGGCGAGCCGCTGCGCGGCGTGGTGGACCTGGAGCGCGGGTACTAGTCGGCGCCGACTGAGCAGAGCGGGCAGCGAGCGGTCACAAAGCAAAGCGGCGGCCTTGCGGAGCGTACGGGCTCCGCAAGGCCGCCGGCGCGTCGATTGCGCCTTTCAGCGGCTGTCGGCGTGCTCGGGTTCCCCGGTCTTCTCCCACACCGCGGGCTTGCCGGCGGACGAGCACTCGCGTGCGCGGTTTTCCGCGGCCGCCCCGTCAGTCGGCCACGCTCTCCAGCGGCGGCTCCTCCGCCAGGGCCCGGGCGACCATCGCCGCGAGGTCCACGACCCGGCACGAGTAGCCATATTCGTTGTCGTACCACGCGACGACCTTGACCAGGTTTTCCGGGCCGACCAGGGTCAGCGATCCGTCGACGATGGCCGAGTGGGGGTCGCCGACGAAGTCGGCGGAGACCAGCGGCTCCTCGGTGTACGCCAGGATGCCGCGCAGGGGACCTTCCGCGGCCTCCCGAAGCGCCCGGTTGACCTCCTCGCGCGTCGCCGGCCGCTCCAGCTGGGCCACGAGGTCGACGACGGAGACGTCGGGCGTGGGCACCCGGAACGCGAAGCCGCTGAGGCGCCCCTTCAGCTCCGGCAGCACCTGGGCGACGGCCTTGGCCGCCCCGGTGGTGGTGGGGATGATGGACGCGGTGGCCGCGCGGGCCCGCCTCAGGTCACGGTGGGGGTTATCGAGCATGTTCTGGTCGTTGGTGTAGGCGTGGACGGTGGTCATCAGCCCGGTGCGGATGCCGAAGGCCTCGTGCAGCACCTTGGCGACCGGCGCCAGGCAGTTGGTGGTGCAGGAGGCGGCGGCGATGATGTGGTGCTCCGCGGGGCGGTAGTCGCCCTCGTTCACGCCCATGACCACCGTGACGTCGGGGTCCTTGGTCGCCGTGGTGATGATGACCTTGCGGGCGCCGGAGACGAGGTGCAGCGCGGCGCGCTCCCGCTCCTTGTGCTTGCCGGTGGCATCGATGACGATGTCGATGCCCAGCTCCCGCCAGGGCAGCCTGGACGCGTCCCGCTCGGACACGAGGCGGATGGCGTGGCCGTCGACCACGATCTCGCCCTCCCGGGCGACCACCTCCGCGTCCAGCCGGCCGTGCACCGTGTCGTACTTCAGCAGGTGCGCGAGGGTCTCGGCCGGATAGGACGCGTTGATGGCGACCAGGTTAAGGTCAGGGTGGTGAAGCATCCTGCGGCAGACCATCCGGCCGATGCGTCCGAAGCCGTTGATCGCCACATTCGCCTTCACTGCGACAAACCTCCCGCCGCGGGGCCCGGGGGCCCCGGTCCATAAGTGCTATCAATGTCACCATAGCACCCCAATTGCAATCATGCCAATCGATCATCATAATGCGACCAATTGATCACCTCTATAGACCGTTCATGCGGTTGGGGAACATCTCTGCACCGCGCTGCCTGCACCGCTTTGCAGGTGTCTGCAATTTCGTGCAGAATGCTGAAAAGGGGCGGCGAGTCCGAAAGCACTACATCACTGGCACGAAAGTTGCATTCGCCGTACAGTACCTCGGTGCGCGCGGGGGCGCCCGCGCGGCCGCAGAAAGGGGCGCAAACAGCCATGAGCCACTCCTTTGACGTCGTCGTCATCGGCGGCGGTCCCGGCGGCTACGTCGCGGCCATCCGCGGCGCCCAGCTGGGACTCAAGGTCGCCCTGGTGGAGCAGGACAAGGTCGGCGGCACCTGCCTGCACCGGGGCTGCATCCCCACCAAGGCCTACCTGCGCAGCGCGGAGGTGCTGCACACCCTGCGCGCGGCGCGGGAGTTCGGCGTCGAGGCCGGAGACGTCCGGCTGGACTTCGCCGCCGTGCGGTCGCGCAAGGACAAGGTCGTGGGCAACCTCTACAAGGGCGTTCAGGGGCTGCTGAAGAAAAGCGGCGTCACCGTCTTTCAGGGCCGCGGGGCCCTGGTGCCGCCGTCGATCTTTTCGCCCCATGGCCTGGTCTCCGTCGTGGCCGGCGACCGGGAGGAGCTCCTGGAGTTCAGCAAGTTGATCATCGCCACGGGCTCCCGGCCGAAGACCCTGGGCATCCCCGTGGACGGCACCCATGTGATGACCTCCGACGAGGCCCTGGACAGACCGGAGCTGCCCGCATCGGTGGTCATCCTGGGCGCGGGCGCCATCGGCATGGAGTTCGCGAGCCTCTACGCCGACTTTGGCGTGAAGGTGACCGTGCTGGAGCTGCTGGACCGCATCCTGCCCGCGGAGGATGAGGCGGTGGCCGCGGAGCTGCATAAGCTGATGACCCGCCGGAAGGTGGAGATCGTGACCGGAGCGGCCGTGCAGCCCGACTCGGTGCGGGTGGCGGACGGCCGGGTGCGGCTTCAGGCGAAGGTGGGGGAGGAGGTCCGGCCGTTCGAGGCTGAGGTCCTGCTCCTCGCGGTGGGGCGGGAGCCGGTGACCCGGGGGTTCGGCCTGGAGAACCGGGAGCAGGTGACCTACGGCCCGGGCGGCTTCATCCAGGTGGACGGCTTCGGCCGGACCGGCGACCCGGCGATCTACGCCATCGGCGACGTGGCCGGCGGGGGGCTGGCCCACGCGGCGTCGATCCAGGGCATCATCGCGATGGAGCACATCGCCGGGCTGGGCCCCGAGCCCTTCGACCCGGCGCGGGTGCCGCGCTGCGTCTACACCCGGCCGGAGGTGGCCTCGGTGGGCCTGACCGAGGCGCAGGCCCGGCAGCAGGGCCGGGAGGTGCGCGTCGGGGTCTTCCCGTGGCGAGGGATCGGCAAGGCGCAGGTGTACGGCTCCGTGGACGGCTTCGCGAAGATCGTCGCCGACGCGGCGACGGGCGACGTGCTGGGGGTCCACCTGATCGGCCCGGAGGCCACCAACCTCATCGCAGAGGCGTCCCTGGCCCTGACCCTGAACGCCTCGGCCTGGGAGCTGGGCCAGGTGATCCGGCCGCACCCCACGCTCTCGGAGATCCTGGGGGAGGCGGCCCTGGCGGTGGAGGGGCGGGCGATTCACCTGTAGGTTTCCGGCCCCCGGGCAAGGCGCGCCGGCAGGCGGCGGGGACTGGGGGCTTTGCGAAGCGGCTGGCGACAGGGCGGCTGCCGTTGCCAGAGGCGGGCAGCCGAATCGGGAGCGAGACGGGAGGGGAGAGCGATGAAGGAAGCGACCCTGGCCAGGCACCAGGCACTGGGGCTTACGGACGACCAGGTGCGGGAGATGTACTACTACATGCTGCTCACCCGCCGGCTGGACGAGCGGCTCTGGCTGCTCCAGCGCGGGGGGAAGATCCCGTTCGTCATCTCGCCGCAGGGGCAGGAGGCGGCGCAGGTGGGGGCGGCGTTCGCCTTCCGCCGCCGGCAGGACTGGTTCACCCCCTACTACCGGGACCTGGGGGTCAACCTGGTGGTGGGAGTGACCCCGCGCGAGGTGATGCTGAGCGCCTTCGCCCGCGCGGCGGACCCGGCCTCGGGCGGCCGGCAGATGCCGTCGCACTGGGGCCACCGGCCGCTCAACATCGTGTCCGGCTCCAGCCCGGTGACGACGCAGCTCCTGCACGCGGTGGGCATCGCCCAGGCGGCCCGCCTGCGCGGCGACGACGTGGTGGTCTACACCTCCTGCGGCGAGGGGTCGTCCAACCAGGGCGACTTCCACGAGGCCCTGAACTGGGCCGGGCTGCACAAGCTGCCGGTGATCTTCTTCGTGCAGAACAACGAGTACGCGATCTCGGTGCCGCTGAGCCAGCAGGTGGCGGGCGGCTCCGTGGCGGCCCGCGGCCAGGGGTACGGCATCCCCGGCATCGCGGTGGACGGGACGGACGTCCTGGCGGTGTACGAGGTCGTGAAGGAGGCCCACGAGCGCGCCCGCCGGGGCGAGGGGCCGACCCTCATCGAGGCGAAGTGCATCCGGCTCACGTCCCACTCCTCGGACGACGACCAGCGGCGGTACCGGGACCCCGAGGAGATCGCGGCCGTGCGGGCCCGCGACCCGCTCCAGAAGGCGCGCCAGTACCTGATGGAGCACGGCCTCATGGACGAGGCGGCCGAGCAGGAGCTGGAGCGGAAGGTCATGGCCATCGTGGACGACGCCATGGAGTGGGCCGAGGCCCAGCCCTACGCCGCGCCGGAGGACGCCCTGCGCCACGTGTACAAGGAGGGATGAGCCGATGCCGGTGATGAACCTGGTCGAGGCCGTGCGCGACGCGCTCCGCACCGAGATGCGCCGCGACCCCGACGTCTGGATCGTGGGCGAGGACGTGGGCAAGAAGGGCGGCGTCTTCGGGGCCACCTTGGGGCTGTACGACGAGTTCGGCCCCCAGCGGGTGATGGACTCGCCGCTCACCGAGTCGGCCATCGTGGGGGTGGGCATCGGCGCAGCGCTCTACGGCACCAAGCCCGTCTGCGAGATCCAGTTCGCGGACTTCATCTTCCCCGCCATGAACCAGATCGTCTCGGAAGCCGCCAAGATGCGGTACCGCTCCAACGGCGCGTGGTCGGTGCCGATGGTGATCCGCGCCCCCTTCGGCGGCGGCGTGCACGGCGGGCTCTACCACTCCCAGTCCGTCGAGCAGTACTTCACCAACACCGCCGGCCTGAAGGTGGTCGTGCCCTCCACCCCGTACGATGCCAAGGGGCTCCTGATCGCCGCGATCCGCGACCCCGACCCGGTGCTGTTCTTTGAACATAAGGGGCTCTACCGGGCCGTGAAGGGCGAGGTGCCGGAGGGGGACTACACCATCCCCATCGGCAAGGCCGAGGTGAAGCGGGACGGCACCGACATCACGGTGATCACCTACGGCAAGGTCGTGCACTTCTGCCTGGAGGCGGCGGAGCAGCTCTCCCGGGAGGGGTACGAGGCCCTGGTCCTCGACCTGCGCACGCTCCTGCCCCTGGACCGGGAGGCCATCGTCGCGGCCGCCCGGAAGACCGGCAAGGTGCTGATCGCCCACGAGGCCGGCAAGACCCACGGCGTCGGCGCCGAGGTCGCGGCGATCATCGCCGAGGAGTGCCTGTTCGACCTCGACGCGCCGATCATGCGGCTCTGCGGGCCCGACGTGCCGGCGATGCCCTACGCCGCGCCGATGGAGAAGTTCTACATGCTGTCGACCGAAAAGTGCCTGGCGGCCATGCGGGAGCTGGCCCGGTTCTAGGGGAGGGGGGTACGTGGCCTTGGAGATCACCATGCCGCAGCTGGGCGAGTCGGTGACGGAAGGGACGATCCACCGGTGGCTGGTGGCCCCGGGGGACGTGGTGAAGCGGTACCAGCCCCTCGCGGAGGTCATCACGGACAAGGTGAACGCGGAGATCCCCGCGCCGGCGGACGGGCGCATCCTCACGCTGGACGTGCCCGAGGGGGCCACGGTGCCGGTCGGGGCCCGCATCGCCACGATGGAGGTGGCCGGCGAGCCGGCGGCGGAGAGTGCGGCCCAGCCGGCGGGCTCCGCGGTGCCCTCGGGCGGCGCGGCGACCGCTCCGGCGGCGAGCGGCGCGCCTGCAGCGGCGGGCGGCCCGGCGCAGGGGGCGCCGCCGGCCGCGCCGGACCGGGCGGGCAGCGGCCGGTACAGCCCCGCGGTGCTCCGGCTGGCGCAGGAGCACGGCGTCGACCTCAGCCAGGTGCGGGGGACCGGCCTCGGCGGCCGGGTCACCCGCAAGGACGTGGAGGCGTACATCGCCGCGCGCGCCGCGGCTCCGGCCGCGGGCACGGCGGTGGCCGCGACGCCGCCGCCCGCGCCGGTTCCCGCGGGCGCGCCGGCCGGACAGCCCGCCGGGGCGCCCACGACTCCCGCCGCTGCGCCCACCGTGCGGATCGCGCCAGGGGATCGCGTGATCCCCGTCGACCCGG
>QGVE01000209.1 GCA_003242675.1 Bacillota bacterium
CGCGCCCCCCCACACGGTTGTTTCTGGGGGGCCTGTGGGGGTCGTGGCCCCCGGGCTGGGGGGGCCCGGGCCGGAGCCGCCCGTGGTGCCGGAGCGGCGGGAACCCGGCTGGTACCGCGTCCGCAAGCCGCTGGTTCGGACCCCGAAGGTCCCCGGGGAGGTCTTCGGGTACATCCAGGTGCGTTGATTCCCGGTGCCCTGATGTCCACGGGACGGGGGTGTCCCCCCGTCATCCGCGCTGACGGGGGGACAGCCCCTGCCGCGCGCCCGGCGCAGCCTGCGACCGATTGCGCTATTGCCAGCCCCTTCCCGGGCGGCTATAATTGTCACCAGATCATAAAACCTCGTTTTAGAAGCGGATGTCCACAGCAGCTGATATGACCGGGTGGCGGGGCCCGCTGCCACCCATCGCAGGAGACAGGCGAGGTGGTTCTCTGTGGCGGTCGGCCTGAAGAAGCGGGAACGTCAGGCTGCGCTCAGGGAGAAGATCCGGGAGAACCCGTTCCTCAGCGACGAGGAACTGGCGCACATCTTCGGCGTGAGCGTCCAGACCATCCGGCTCGACCGGCTGGCCCTGGGCATTCCCGAGCTGCGGGAGCGGACCAAGTCGGTGGCCGAGCGCACCTACGGCATCGTGAAATCCATGGGCGCAAAGGAGATCGTCGGCGAGCTCATCGACATCGTCCTGGGCGAGCGGGGCATCTCCATCCTGGAGACCACCGAGGACATGGTCTTCGAGCGAAGCCGGGTGGTGCGCGGGCAGTACATCTACGCCCAGGCGGAGTCTCTGGCCATTGCGCTCATCGACGCCGACGTGGTGCTGACCGGCCTGGCCAACATCAAGTTCAAGCGGCCGGTCACCGTCGGCGAGAAGCTGGTGGCGAAGGGGGAGGTCATCCGCCGGCGCCGGAACCAGTACGTCGTCCTGGTGGAGACGCGCGTGGGCACGGAAAACGTCTTTCGCGGCAAGTTCTCTGTATTCGCCGTGGATCCGGCCAGAGTCGGAGGAGGCGCATGAAGATGGGCTATCGC
Organism: Bacillota bacterium; assembly: GCA_003242675.1. The sequence continues at coordinate 1,033 of QGVE01000209.1, forward strand.
ATCGCCGTAGACGCCATGGGAAGCGACGCAGCACCCGCCCCGGAAGTCGCAGGTACCCTTCAGGCGGCCCGCGAGTGGCCGGACCTCCGCTTCGTCCTGGTGGGCGATGAAGGGCGCATCCGGGCCGAGGCGGAGAAGAACGGCGGCCTGCAGCCCAACGTCGAGGTCGTGCATACGACCCAGGTGATCACGCCCGACGAGGAGCCGACCAAGGCCGTCCGGAGCAAGAAGGACGCCTCCCTGACGGTGGCGGCCCGCCTGGTGAGGGAGGGGCAGGCCGACGCCCTGCTCAGCGCCGGCTCCACCGGAGCCCTGGTGGTGGTGGGCACGCTGGGCATCGGGCGGATGAAGGGCATCGACCGGCCGGCCCTGGGGACGATCATGCCCACCGTGAAGCAGCCGGTCTTCATGCTGGACGTCGGCGCCACCCCCGACGCACGGCCGGAGTGGCTGGTGCAGTTCGCCCTGATGGGCGACATCTACGCCCGGGAGATCCTGGGCCTCAGCCGCCCCCGGGTTGCCCTCCTCAGCAACGGCACCGAGGCCGAAAAGGGCAATGCGGTGGTCAAGGCGACGTATCCCCTTCTGGAGCGGCTGGCGTCGATTCACTTCATCGGCAACATCGAGGCCCGGGACGTGCCCTTCGGCGCGGCCGACGTGGTCGTGGCCGACGGCTTCCCCGGCAACGTGCTCTTGAAGACCTACGAGGGCGTGGCGATGGCGCTCATGCAGTCGCTGAAGGAGGCGCTCACGTCCTCGCCGCTGGCCAGCCTCGGCGCCGCTCTGGCCAAGCCGGGGCTGAAGAAGATGGCCCGGCGTTTCGACTACACGGAGTACGGCGGCGCCTTGCTCTTGGGGCTCAAGGCGCCGGTGGTGAAGTGCCACGGCTCCTCCAACGCCCGGGCGATCTACAGCGGCCTCCGCGTGATGAAGCTCGCCCTGGAAGGGCGGGTCACAGACCGCCTGGCCGAGGCCATCGCGGCCCTGGCGGCAACCAAAGCGCAGGAAGAGGGGGATTCCCCGGCATGAGCATACGCCCCGTAGGCATCACCGGCCTGGGCATGGCGGTGCCCGAGCGGGTCCTGACCAACCACGACCTGGAGCGGATGGTGGACACCTCCGACGAGTGGATCCGGACGCGCACCGGCATCCGCGAGCGGCGGATCGCCGCAGAGGACGAGGCCAGCTCGGACTACGCCGTCCGGGCGGCCCGCCAGGCCCTGGAGCAGGCGGGAGTGACGCCGGAGCAGGTCGACCTGATCATCTGCGCCACGGTCACCCCGGACATGCCCCTGCCCGCGACGGCGGCCCTGGTGCAGGCCGCGCTGGGTGCGCACCGGGCCGCCGCCTTTGACCTCGCCGCCGCGTGCCCGGGCTGGATCTACGCCGTGGTGATGGCGCAGCAGGCGATTGCCACGGGGCTCTACGACTGCGCCCTGGTCATCGGGGTGGAGCTCCTTTCCAAGATGGTGAACTGGCAGGACCGCAACACCTGCGTGCTCTTCGGCGACGCGGCCGGAGCCGCGGTGCTCCAGCCGGTGTCGGAGGGCCGCGGCATCCTGTCCTCCGTGTTGGGGGCGGAGGGCGCGGGCGCCTGCCACCTGTACACGCCCGCGGGCGGCTCCCGCCGGCCCGCCTCGCCGGAGACGGTGGCGCAGGGGCTTCATTACATCCACATGAACGGGCCCGAGGTCTTCAAGTTCGCGGTGCGGGTCATGGACGAGGTGACGGTGCAGGTGGTCGAGAAGGCCGGCCTCACCGTGGGCGACATCGACCTCCTGGTGCCGCACCAGGCCAACATCCGCATCATCGACAGCGCGGTCAAGCGGCTGGCCATCCCGCCGGAGAAGGTGGTGGTCAACCTGGACCGCTACGGAAACACCTCGTCCGCATCGATCCCGGTGGCCCTCACCGAGGCTCTCGCGGAGGGGCGG
>QGVE01000210.1 GCA_003242675.1 Bacillota bacterium
CGCGGGCCGGCGGTGCCAGCGGAGCGGATTCCGGGGCTCAGGCCGGTCAGGCGGAGGCCGGCGCGCCGGAGCCGGGCGACCCCGGGGGCGGAGACGTGCGGCCGGTGGCGCCGATCCAGTGGACGCCCCGCTCCACCCTGCTCTTCCGCGACACGCTGGGGCGGTGGCTGGAGGCGGACCCGCTGACGGCCACCGTGACCCCGCTGAGCGCCTTCCTCACGGGCGCCGTGAACCTCACGCCCTCGCCGGACGGCAGCCAGGTGCTGTTCTCCAAGGGCAACCGGCTCTACGTGGCCCGGTGGGACGGGAGCGAGCCGCAGCTCGTAGGCGAGAACGTCGAGGCCTACTGGGACGAGAGCGGCCAGCTCGTGGTGACGAGGCGGCCCCCCGAGACCGCGAACCCGAACGGACCCGCCCCGACGCCGTGACCGCCCCGGGCGCCGGCGCGGCCCGCCGGGCGCTGTGGCCCTGCCGGGCAGGGTGTGGCTCCGCCTCTGCTTTGCGCCCGCGATCCATCCCACGAAAGGGGTTGTGCACATGGCCGAGATGCAGCAGAATCCGTGTGACGTACTGGAGGCGATCGCCCGCCGGCACAGCGTGCGGGAGTTCCGGCCCGACCCCGTGCCGGACGAGGTGCTGCTGAAGCTCCTGGCAGCCGCGCACCAGGCGCCCAGCGCCATGAACCATCAGCCCTGGGAGTTCGTCGTGGTCCGCCGCCCGGAGACCAAGGCGCGCCTTGCCGCCGCCACCGCAGGGCGCAACGCGCAGATCGTGCAGACGGCGGGGGCGTCGGTGGTCTGCCTGGCGTCGCTCCGTCAGGCGGACGCCCTGGCCGACCGGTTCGAGGCCCAGATCCGCGCCGGGCAGGCGTCAGCCGACCGGGAGGCCCTGGTGAAGCGCCTCAGGGAGGACCAGGCCTACCGGCAGACGCTGGTGCTGCCCAACACCTACACGGCGGTGGGCTACCTGCTCCTCGCCGCCACGAAGTTCGGGCTGGCCACCCTCTGGATGACCGGCTTCGACGGCGAGAAGGTGAAGGCGGCCGTCGGCGCCCCGGCGCAGGACTACCTCTTCGCCGGCGTCGTGGCCGTGGGCTACCCCGCCGAGGGCTGGCAGCAGCCGGCCCGCACCCGCAGGCCCCTGGCGGAGATCTACTCCTTCGAGCGGCTCGGGGAGAAGTAGGGGCAAAAAAGCCAGCCTGCGAGAGGAAAAGGCCACTGCGGCGGAGGCATGCGCTGCCTCCGGCCGCAGTGGCCTTAGCGCGTTCGGGGACGATCCGTCAGTGCAGCACCTTGGAGAGGAACTCCCGCGTCCGGGGGTGGCGGGGTGCGCTGAAGATCTGCTCCGGGGGCCCCTCCTCCACGATCAGCCCGTCCTCCATGAAGAGCACCCGGTCCCCGACCTCCCGGGCGAAGCCCATCTCGTGGGTCACGACCACCATCGTCATGCCGTCGTTCGCCAGGTCCTTCATCACCTGCAGCACCTCGCCCACCAGCTCCGGGTCGAGGGCCGAGGTGGGCTCGTCGAAGAGCATCACGTCGGGTTCCATCGCCAGGGCCCGGGCGATGGCCACCCGCTGCTGCTGGCCGCCGGAGAGGAAGTTGGGATACTGGCTGGCCTTGTCGGCGAGGCCGACCCGCCGGAGCAGCTGGAGCCCCAGCTCCTCGGCCTCGCGCCGGGGCATCTTCCGCACCCGGATCGGCGCCTCGATCACGTTCTCCAGGGCCGTCATGTGCGGGAACAGGTTGAAGCGCTGGAAGACCATGCCCATGCGCGCCCGCTGCCGGTCCAGCACCTTCTCGGGCAGGGGGACCAGCCGCCCGTTCACGAGCCGCTGTCCCACCTCCTCGCCGTGGAAGAGCACCCGCCCGGCGGTGGGCTTCTCGAGGAAGTTGATGCAGCGGAGCAGGGTGGACTTGCCTGAGCCCGACGGGCCGATGACGACCACGACCTCCCCCTTGTGGATGGTCAGGTCGATGCCCCGCAGGACTTCCAGCTTGCCGAAGCTCTTCTTCAGCCCCTCGATGACGATGATCGGCTCGGCCACGCTATCCCCTCGCCTCCAGCTTCTTCTCCAGGTGGCTGGCCAGGGCGCTGAGGCTCATGGTGACCACCAAGTAGAAGGCCGCGGTCCACACGTAGGTCTGCCAGGCCAGGTTCGTCCGGGAGACGAACTGGGTGGAGTACTTCATGAGCTCCAGGATGGAGATGACCGAGGCCAGCGAGGTGTCCTTGGTCAGGGCGGACAGCTCGTTGACCATGGGCGGCAGGAGGCGCCGGTAGGTCTGGGGCAGGATGATCCGGCGCATCGCGAGGCCGTACGACATGCCCAGGGACCGGGCGGCCTCCATCTGCCCCCGGTCGATGGACTGGATGGCCGCCCGGACGATCTCGGCGATGTAGGCACCGGAGTTGAGGCTGTAGCCCAGCACCGCCGCCTCAAACGCCGGGATCTTAATGCCCACCTGCGGCAGGGCGTTGTAGATGAACAGAAGCTGCAAGAGGAGAGGCGTCCCGCGGAACAGGTTGACGTACACCGCCGCGGGCACGGTGAGCAGCGGGCTGCGGGAGATGCGGGCCAGGGCCGCCAGCAGCCCGAGCAGGGTACCGAAGAAGGCGCTGATGACCGTGAGCTTCAGCGTGACGCCCAGCCCCTCGAAGAGCACGGGCAGGATGTTCAGCGTGTGTTCAATGAACCTTGCCAACTCAAGTCACCCTCTTTCCCGGGCTGCGGCGGCCGCAGGCCCTACTTCCCCCCGGTGTTCCCGCGGAACTTACTGGCCGGCAGCGTCGCCGAACCACTTCACCTGCAGATCCCGCAGGACGCCCTCGGCCTTCAGCTCATCCACGGCCTTCTGAATGGCATCCCGCAGCTCGGTCTCGCCCTTGCGCAGCGCGATGCCGATGGGATCCGGCGGCATCTCCGCCATGCCGGTGATCCGGTACTTCTGGGGCACACTTTGGG
>QGVE01000082.1 GCA_003242675.1 Bacillota bacterium
CGGCTCTGGCACGACGCAGGGCTCCGGGCCAGGATGGCCGCCCGGGGTGTGGAGGTGGCCCGGGTCCATTCCCTGGAGCGCTGGCGAGAGGCGTGGGGGGAAGTGGTGGACGAGTGCTGGGGCGGTTGACATAACAAGTCGCCGTCCCTGCGCATAGACTGATCCGGAGAACCCATGGTCCCACGCCTGAAGGAGGGTTTTGAGTGGTCTTTAAGCTTCGCACCCGCAACGCCGAGTTTGAGACGGGCACGTTCATCCCATGGGTTGCCAGCGGCGCCGCCACGGTGTCGGATGACGTTGCCTGCAGCGGCTTCTGGACCGCCCGCCTCGGGCCGGGCACCAGCTTCATTCAGCAGGACGGTGTGGCCTACCCGAACCGCCGGTTCGAGATCCAGTTCCGCGTCGGGGCCGTCGGCGGCATGGCCACGTCGCCGCTGGTGGTGACGCTGGACTTCTACGACGAGCCGCAGTTCGGCCAGTTCTTCCAGTGGGAGCAGCAGCGCGCGCAGAGCGGCGGCGCGTTCCTGCCCCTGCCGGAGCCCCAGCCAAAGGGTCGGCTGCTGCGCCGGTTCAGCTTCACCATCTCCCCTGGCAGCATCCCGACCGTTGACGGTGCGACGCCGATGCCCTGCGCACAGGTTAACCTTGACGCGGGGCTCTCGCCCAACAACACCAGCCGCTTCCGCCTCACCTTCACGAAGCCGATGGCAGGCGGCGCCGACCTGATCGTGGACGCCATTCACCTGATTGAGCGCACCATTTCGTGATCCGCTTACCGTACACGGAGACGAAGGGGGAGGCCAGTGCCTCCCCCTGCCTGATTGGCCTCCCGGGCACCCGGGCCTACCCGTCCCCTTCCCGCATGAGATGCCGGCAGACCAGTCCCGTGTCGACCCACGGCTGGAAGCCGGCCGCCATGGCCTGGCGGCAGAAGCCCTCATCCTCGCCCGTGGGCGCCGGCGCGTACCGGCACCCGGCCTCCAGCACGGCCCGGGCGATGAGCACCGCGGCGCCCACGACGTCCACCGGCATCAGGGCGTCGGAGGGGAAGGCACGGGGGTGGCGGAGCCGGCCCCGGGCGTCCGCACGGAGGAAGTTGCAGCGCCAGTGCTCTCCGGGCAGGTGCAGGTCGTTGGGTACCCGAGCCCCGATGATGGGCTTTCCCGCCGCCAGCAGGCGGCGCAGGGTATGGGGCGGCGGGAGGACGTCGCTGTCGACCGAGAACAGGTAGTCGGCCCCGCCCCGCAGGGCCTCTTCGATGAGCAGGTTGCGGAGCAGGGCCAGGTTCTCATAGGAATAGTAGCCCCGCTGCCAGCGGGGGAACCCCAAGTCGCGGCGGAGGAGCGCCGTCGGGCGCCGCCCGGCGAAGGCGCACAGGATCTCCTCGCTCTCGTCCACCGAATCGTTGAGCACGAAGGCGAACCGCAGCAGCTCGGGCGGGTAGTCCAGCGCTTCGAGGGTCGAGAGGTAGGCGGGCAGCACCCGGGCGCGGTTACGCACGGGGCAGCCGATGAGCACCAGCGGAAGCGACACCGGACGAACCTCCCTTCCGCGCGCATACCACGGGGTCGGCCGCGGCCCGGCAGCTTGGGCGCCGAGGCTGGTGTCCTTTCAGCGCCCCGGGCTGAGGAGATCGGCGAGTTCGGCCTGCAGGCGCGCAAAGCGGGCCGCCCAGCTGTTCTGCCTGGCGAACTGCCGGCGCGATTCCCTGCGCTCCGGCGTGTCCGTGCGCCAGGCGGCCTCGATCGCCCGCGCGAAGCCGTCCGGGTCCGCTGCGACCGCCACGTGCTCGTCTAGCGACAGCACCTCGGGGATGGGCGTGGAGACAACCGGCAGGCCGGCCCCCAGGTACTCCCACAGCTTCACCGGGTTGGCTGCGCGGGTGACCGCGGTGACCTGGAAGGGGATGAGCCCGACGTCCAGGTGGTGCAGGTACCGGCCAAGCTCCCCGTGCGGGCGGTGCCCCAGGTGGTGGATGTTGGCCCCCCGCGCCGGTCGCCGTCCGTGCAGCGGGCCGATGATGGCGAACTGCCAGCGGGGCAGCCGCGCGGCGACGGCCTCCAGCAACCGGCCGTCGACCCACGGGGCCCAGGCGCCCACGAACCCCGCCACCGGCGCCGGCGGCAGGTCGGCGGGGCGAGGGCCCAGCGGCCCCCGGTCGAGATCCTCGTCCCAGCCGTTGGGGACCAGGACGACGCGGGGGTGCAGGCCGGAGAGCCGCTCAAAGAGGCTGCGGGCGCTGGTGACCACGGCGTCGGCGCGCCGCAGCATGGGGCCCTCGTACGGCCGCCACTCGGGGAAGTCGTCCACCGCGTCGAAGACGACCGCGGTGGGCCGGTAGCGGTCCAGGATGTCGTGGAGCTTGGGCCAGGAACACCAGACCAGGCGCGCCCCGCCGGGCAGGCCCCGGGCGACGAAGGCCTCGTGGTCGTGGACCACCCAGAGGTTGGGGGAGACGGGCTCTGGCGGAAGGCCGGGGCTTTGTGTGCGGTTGCAGAAGTAGGTGGGGTAGCCGTGCCGGGCGAACTGGCGCATGAGCTGCTGCGGCCGCTGCGTGAGGATGGTCCACTCCAGCGTGGGCGGGTAGATGACCGAGCAGGTCATGATGAGGCCTCCCTGGAGCCGTAAGTAACAAACCGAGGACCGGACCATGCCCGGCCCTCGGCGACTTGGGAAAGCAGGGCACGCCCGCTAAAGCGGGGGGGCTCAGCCCTTCTGCTGGGCGTAGAAGCCAAGACTGCGCAGCGCGGCGACCAGCTCCTGAGTAATCCCCCGTCTGGGTGTGTGAGTAACGTTTATCCTGCGGAGGGTCACATTCATGGAAATCTGCTGGACGCCGTCGATCTGGCGCAAGGCGTCGTACGCCCTCTGGGCTGCCGCGGCATCCCGCATCCCGTAGACCTTAAGACTCGTCGCAACCAGATCCGCCACGGAGTGCGCGCTCACCTCGCGGGTCGCCGGCTAGTCCTGGCTGCTGCTCGCCAGGCGCGGCCTTCTCAGGGGGGTGGTGACTCCGCACAGGGGCGGCGGGGTCGTGGACGGGGGACACTGGAACGGCTTCTGGACGGTCTCGCAGACGTCCGGCACGCAGAAGTCGTTGATGGTGATGTTGACCGTGACCTCCGCCGTCACCAGGATATTCTGGCAGAGGAACAGGTCGACCTGCACAGCCGGCGTGCCGTTGATGACGGTCATGAAGGCCCGGGCCGCCGCATCGGTGACCTCGCAGGTCAGCGTGGTGCCTATCGGCGCGCAGACGCGGATGAACTCGTCGAAGAAGCGGGACCGGGTCTGCGAGGTCACCTCGACGCCATCGACGACGACCGGCACGGGGTTGCCGTTTGCGTCGACGAAGGTGAGCTCAAAGGTGACCAGCTTCCGGATCGTGACGTTGGCCAGGCCGCTCGGGTCCTGGTCCCGGTCGATCTCAGCGCACTCCACGCTGATGATGGCGGCCTCGATCCCCGCGACCGTCGAGGTGTCCGCCGGGAACACGATGTCGGGAAGCAACACGCTCCTGGTGCCGTTCAGAAAGCACCAGTCGTAGACCTGAGTGGTTCGAATGCAAATGGGTTCCGCCTGAGCTGGCTGCAGACGCTCCTCGGGCACGGTGGTCCCTCCTGACAGGTGTGGGATTGCTTCATTATGTGCGCCTGGCAGGGGGAATGTTACTCCGGCGGGCGCATAGGCTCTGGTAGCGCTCCATGCGCGTGCTCGGCGAGGGGAGGGTGGCCATGCGGGCAGACACGATGGCTGACAGGACGTCCCAGCCGCTCATCGGGCGGCTACTGGTGCTGGATGCCCCGGCCCACGGCAGGGCTTCGCCGCCCTGGGAGGAGGCGGTGCTGAACATCGCCCGCTACACGGCCGGGATGCTCGAGGCCCAAGGGGCATCGATCCTGGTGACCACCGGCACCCAGGCTCCTGCCTCGGTGGCCGGCAGGGCCCGGCAGATCGAACAGCACGGGGCGGAAGTGGTCCTCTTCCTGCGGACCGGGAGCCATCCCTCCACCCAGATCCGCGGCGTGCGGGCCGTGGTCCCCAGCCCCTACGCCCTGTCCAGCCGCCGCCTGGCCGAGCGGCTGCTGAAGCGCATCTGCGCCCGGACCGGCCTGCCTTCGCGGGGCGTCCCGCTCTGGTCCTGGTTCCCGCCGGACCTGGCCGCCATGGTCCGCGGGCACCGCGCGGTCAGCCTGGTGGTGGAGTGCGCGACCCCCACCTGTCCGGCGGACGAGCTGCTGCTCATGCGGCGCAGCTTCCAGATGCGGGTGGCCCACGGACTGACGGAGGGGATCCTGGACTACTTCGGGCTGCTGGCGGACGAGGCGGCCGTGCGGCTGGAAGATGCGGTGCCGCTGGAGGACGAGCCTGGGCTGCCCGACGTGGCGCAGCTCGGAGATGGGCGGGACGTGGACGTCGTGACCGGGGTGGGGGACAGGGCGACCGCGGAGGCTGGGGGCGAGTCAAACGATGGGATGACGACGGATCCTGTGGGCGAGCCGGAGGATGTGGTGACCGCGCGTGCGGCGGGCGAGCCCGACGGCGCGGCGCCCGCGGACGGGGTGGAGGTGTCCGACGGAGCGCTGGCCACGGACGGGGCGGATAGGGCGGACGCTGGCGCGGCCGCCGGCGGCGTGACCGGCACGGACGAGTCGGGCGGCGCTCCGCCAGGCGCCCCGGCCTTGGTCGATGTGCCGCCGGTGGTGGTCACGGCGCGGCCGCCCGGGAAGCCCACCGGCGGGCCGCCCGTGGACTCCGCCCCCGGGCAATTCGGCAGGGCGTCTGCGGCATTCCCGGGGAGCCGGCCGGCCCAGCCCGCTGCGCAGGCTCAGCCGCAGCGGACCCGGCCGGCCAGGGAGAAGAAGATCATCGGGGTCTGGCCGTCGGACCCGAACAAGCCCGCGCAGCGCACGGTCACGCCCGCCTGGCAGCAGCCCAGTTCACCGATTGCCGTTCCCCCGTTCCAGGGACCACCTCCGCCCATCGGCTTTGTCGAGACCGGCCAAGGGCCGGCACGGGGGGCGCCTCCCGAGATGCCTCCCGTGACACCGTCCGGCACACCGGCGCCGTCCCAGGGGATGCAGCCCCCGCCCGGGCACATGTCCCCGCCGGCGCCGCCGCCAGGGCAGGGGCAAGGGACCGCACAGCTTCCCATCTTCGGGGCGCCCGGCCAGCCCGAGCCGATGGTCGTTATGCCGGATGGCTCGTTCGTCTCACCCCGGGCCCAGATCCTCATGCGGCTGCAGACCCGCAGCGCAGCGCAGCAGGAAAAGAAGGGTGCAGAAAGCCCGCCGGAGTCCTGATCCGGCGGGCTTGCGCTGTTGCGCCCTGAGGAGCCCGGGGCCCCCCTGCGGCCTGCTTGATGGCGTGGCCTTGCGTGAACGATGGCGCGAGCACCGGTCACCGACGCGTCCATACTCTGTAGCCACCGGACGGAATGACGTGGGGTGGGATTGCGGTGGCCTGGAACGCACCGATGCTGGGGTCGCCGCCGAGGGCTTCCGGGCGCTGTGGAACATCCTGTGGGAGGGGGAGGTCGGCGGGAGGCCTGCCCGGGTGGTGACGCTGCCCGAGCAGGGGGCGGAGGCGGTTGACCCTGAGGTGGGGCCGAACGCTCCGCATCCCTCGGTGCCGCCGGAAGGGAACCGCGTGGTCGTGAGCACCATCGCCGAGGCCGCCGCCCTTGCCGGGGTCGAGTCGCCGTCCATCCGCCAGGAAGGGGCCGCGGTACGCAAGATCACGGTGGTCACCCAACCGCTGGCGTCCTTCGGCGAAATGCGGGTCGTAGAGGCGCAGTATCACTGGGACGGCCAGTTCTACACGCTCACCGCCATCGCCGGGTTCCTCGGCGGCGAGGAGGGGGACCTTGAGCCCGCACCGATCCCCATCCCGGAACTGATGATCTACTCGCCCCCCGGGGAGGCGGTCGGAGGCATCGAGGTGGTCGACCTGGGCGGCGTGGAGGCCGTGTGCGCGGCGCGCACCGACGGCGGCGGCCTTACCTACACCCGGTGTGACTGGATGATGGGCGACGTGCGGGTGAGTCTCACCGGCCCCGACCTCCAGTCGGTGATTCAGCTGGCCGGGACCACGATGAATCCGTAGGGGCCGCCAGGGTGGCGTGACCGCAGTGCAGAGCTGACGAGACCGGGCTCGTCACCCTTTTGCGCGCGGTCGCACCGGCGGCAGCGGCCAGGCCCGCAGCGGCGGCAAGGAAGGGGGACGGGACCCGGCTGGCGAACAGGTGTCGGTGAGGTGAGTGGGGTGACAGCGACCAACGGCAGCGATTCCCGGCGAAAGGCGAAGGGTTACTCCGGCGACCCCCTGAACATGCCGGTGCAGTACCTGAAAGGCATCGGGCCCGCGCGGGCCCGGGACCTGGCCAGGCAGGGGATCGCCACGGTGCGGGACCTGATCGAGCGGGTTCCCCGGGCGTACCGGGACTACTCCCAGATCAAGCCCATCGCCCAGGCCCAGAACGGCCAGCTGGAGTCGCTGATGGGCACGGTGGTGATGGTGGATGACCGGAAGGTGCGCGGCAACCTGCACCTGACCCGGGTGATCATCTCCGACGGCTCGGGCACCGCCGCGGGGGTCTGGTTCAACCAGCCCTGGCAGGCCAAGCGCTTCCCCGTCGGCACGAAGGTGCTCTTCGCGGGGGCGGTGGAGCGGCGGGGAGCGCTGGTGCAGATCACCAATCCGGAATGGGAGATCCTCGACGAGGAATCGTCCTCCGACCCGCTGCACGCCGGCCGCATCGTGCCGGTATATCCGCTGACCGGCTCGCTCAACCCGCGGGACGTGCGGCGGGCGGTGCATTTTGCCCTCCAGTCCGCCGCCCACCTGATGCCGGACACGATCCCCGAAGCCGTCCGGCAGCGGCAGGGGCTGATGCCCATGGCGGAGGCGTGGCGGGCAATCCACTTCCCCGACTCGGCGGCGCAGAAGGAACGGGCCCGCACCACCCTCGCCTTCGAGGAGCTGTTCGTGCTCCAGGTCGGCCTGGCGCTGGTGCGGCGGCAGACCGTCGTGGAGCAGGTCGGCGTGGCCCACGGGCCGGACGGGGAGGTGTGCCGGCGGCTGCGCGCGAGCCTGCCGTTTCAGCTCACGGCCGCGCAGGAGCGGGTGATCCGCCAGGTGGCGGCCGACATGGAGTCGTCCCGGCCCATGAACCGGCTGATTCAGGGCGACGTGGGCTCCGGCAAGACGATCGTGGCCGCCTTTGCCCTGGCGAAGGCGGTGGACTCGGGCCACCAGGGCGCCCTCATGGCTCCCACCGAGATCCTGGCCGAGCAGCACTACCTGAACCTGCGCCGGATCTTCGCCCCGCTCGGGGTGCAGGTGGTGCTGGTCACCGGCAGCCTGACCAAGAGGGAGCGGGACGAGAACCTGGGGCTGCTGCAGATGGGCGCGGCGCACATCGCTGTGGGGACCCACGCCCTCATCGAGGACCGGGTGGCCTTCAAGGACCTGAGCCTGGTGATCACCGACGAGCAGCACCGCTTCGGCGTCCGCCAGCGGGCGCGCCTTCAGCAGAAGGGCGAGGTGGTGCCCGACACGCTGGTGATGACCGCCACGCCGATCCCGCGCACGCTGGCCCTCACGCTCTACGGCGACCTGGACGTCTCGGTGATCGACGAGCTGCCCCCGGGCCGCCGGCCGGTGGGGACCTACTGGCGGCCGGAGTCCGCCCGCCGCCAGGTCTACGACTTCCTCATGCGCACCGAGGTGCCGGCGGGCCGGCAGGGGTACGTCGTCTGCCCCCTCATCGAGGAGTCGGACAAGCTCCAGGCCCAGGCGGCCACCGAGTGGTACGAGCGGCTGAAGGCGGAGTACCCGGAGGTGCGGATCGGCCTGCTCCACGGGAGGCTCCGCCCCGCGGAGAAGGAGGCGGTGATGGAGGCCTTCCGCTCAGGGGAGATCCAGGTGCTCGTGACCACGACCGTCATCGAGGTCGGGGTGGACGTGCCCAACGCCTCGATGATCATCATCGAGGGCGCCGACCGGTTCGGCCTGGCCCAGCTGCACCAGCTGCGGGGCCGGGTGGGCCGCGGGAACCACCAGTCCTACTGCGTCCTGATCGCCGACCCGAAGACCCCCGAGGCGCGGGAGCGGCTCCAGATTATGCAGAAGTACACGGACGGTTTCGCCCTGGCCGAGAAGGATCTGGAGCTTCGGGGGCCGGGCGAGTTCTTCGGCACCCGGCAGCACGGCATGCCCGACCTGAAGGTCGCCAATCCGATCGCCGACCTGGCCATCCTGGAGCGGGCGCGGGCCGAGGCCATGCGGATCGTGGAGGAGGACCCGCAGCTGCTCCGGCCGGAGCACCAGGCCCTGCGGCAGGCCGTGAAGGAGCGGCTGGGCGAGCAGTTCGGCTTCATCCTGGTCAGTTGAGGCCGCGTCTGATAAACATCGTGTAATTGGGTGAAAAAGTTGAAGGGAGGGCCGGCCGATGGCACGTCCAACCAGGTGTCGGCGCTTGCTGCTGCTGCTCCTCCCGGTCGCGCTGACGATCGGGCTGATGCCGGCCACAGCACATGCCAACGCCGGTCCGCCCCGGGTCGGGGGAGACACCGGCGGTCCCCTGCTGCCGGGGAAGAGCGATCAGGTCCACGTGGTCCGCGAGGTGCTCCGGTTCGACCTGCACCCCGATCTGAGCCAGGCCACCGTCACGGCCCGGTACCGGCTCGCCAACCGGGGTCCGGCGCTGGACGACCAGCCCTTTGTCTTCGTGGTGCAGGACGCCGGCGACCGGGCGAATCTCACGGCCTCATGGCAGGGCGAGCCCGTCCCGGTGAGGATGGAGTGGGGGCAGTTCGCAGAGGACGAGCTGGCGGAGATGGCCAACGCCTGGACCACCGTGGAAGTGTGGATGGACCCCGTCACCGGCCAGCCCTACACCCCCGGCGACTTCGCCGGCAGGGACCCCGTGCTGCGCTACTTCCTGTTCAGCCTTGACCTGCCCGCGGGGGCCGAGGGGGAGCTGGTCGTTACGTACGACCACGTCGCCGCCTGGGACCGGACCCGCTATGCGTACCGCGTGCACCAATACCACTACCTGCTCCTGCCGGCCCGGGGATGGGCCTCCTTCGGCCCGCTGGAGATCCGGGTCGCGGCGCCGGAGGGGAGCCGTTACTACTTCGCCGGCAACCTGGGCTTTCGCCGGGAGGGTAGCGAGTACGTTGCGGAGTACCCCGGCCTTCCCGATACGAACCTCGCGTTCGCCGTGATGAACCGGTCGGGGCTGTTCCTGGGCCCCCGCCCGGCCCCGTACTACTGGCTGGGCTTCGCCCTCGTGCTGGTGCTGGCCACGGCCATCGGCGCCGGGATCGGCTGGGTGGCCGGCCGGCTGCCCGGGCGGGGATGGGCCGTTGGCGTCGGGACGCTCGGTGGGCTGCTCCTGGGGGGAGCCCTGGATGTGTGGCTGGCGGTGAACCTGCTGATTTCGCTGCCCGCCCTGCGGGAGCAGCCCTACGTACCGGTTTTCATCGGCATCGGCCAGGGCCTGGCGGGCGCGGTGGTGAGCGCCGTCTCCGCAGGCCGGGTGGTCCGGCGGACCTGGCCAGGCCGCTCCGGAGGCGGGCGGCTGTGCGGCGATGGCCGGCAGCCCGGCGACGAGCGGGCCTGAGACCCGCGAACCTTTTTGCGGCCCGGGGGAGTCTTTGCAAGCGAGATCCACCTCTGCGAGTGGGGAGGCAGGCGGATGCGCCCGGCGTGGCTGGAAGACCTGATCTTCAAGTACCGGAGCTCCATCGCCAACCTGTTCGTGCTGCACTTCAACGTGAACGACTACGCTGGGCCGGACAACCGGCGGGTGCGCGACGTCGTGATCCAGGACTTCCTCGAGAACCCCGCCTACGCCCCGAAGGGGAAGCCCCGCCGGGTGGTGGCGATCTACAACCGGGCGGAGGGCATCACCTTCTCCCGGCCGGGGATGCGGGAGGAGTTCATCCGCATCCTGACCGGCGAACGGGTGGGGCCCGAGGATCCGATCAAGCTGCCGGTCGCCCCGGGGCAGGCGTTCGCCCTGCTCGACAAGCTGATCTACAGCGAGCCGGCGGCGGTGCTGATCGAGCAGGCGGAGACGGTGCTGCCCGCGGAGGACTTGGCGCACATGGACCAGGAGGAGCTGAGGGCGCTCACCTTCGTGAAGAAGTGGGCTGGCGACGTGCGGCTCAATCGGATGGGCAGCCCGGTGGTCCTGCTCGCCGGATCCCTGGCGGAGCTGCACCCCCACCTGCGCCTGGCCTCCACGAAGATCGAGACGATCATGGTGCCCCTGCCGGACCTGGAGGCTCGGCTGAACTACATCGAGACCATGGTCGAGAAGCGGAAGCTGCAGCTGGCCGTCGGCATCCAGGAGCTGGCCAACGCCACCGCAGGGCTCTCGCGGATCCTGATCGAGGACATCGGCCTCCGGGCCGAGGCCACGGGGCAGCCCATCACCCTCGACTTCGTGCGGGACCGCAAGGAGTCGCTGATCCGCGCCGAGTTCGGCGACGTGCTGGAGATCGTGGAACCCCGGTTCGACTTCACCGCCCTGGGCGGGCTCACCGAGGCCAAGCTGTTCGCCGTCAAGAACATCGTGGTGCCCCTGCGCACCGGCAACTACCGGCGGGTGCCCCTGGGCGTGCTCCTCACCGGCCCCTCGGGGACCGGCAAGACCGCCTTCTTCTACGCCCTGGTGGCAGAGGCGGGCGTGAACGGCGTCAAGCTCAACTTCGGCAAGATCCTCGGGCCCTACGTGGGCCTCTCGGAGCAGAACCTGGAGAAGGCGCTCCTGGGCATCCAGTCGCTGGCGCCGTGCCTGGTCCTGATCGACGAGATCGACCAGATTCTGCAGCGGGGAAACGGCAGCGACTCGGGGGTGCAGCAGCGGCTCTTCGCCCGCATGCTGGATTTCATGTCGAACCCGCACAACCGGGGCCGCATCGTCTTCGTGGCGGCGACCAACCGCCCGGACCTCATGGACCCGGCCCTCAAGCGGCCCGGCCGCTTCGACCGGAAGATCCCCTTCCTCATCCCGGGCTGGGCCGAGCGGGTGGCGATCCTGCAGGCGGTGCAGCGGCGCTACGGCATCGCCGGCGAGCCCGACTGGGAGGAGGCGGCCCGCCGGACCGAGGGCTACACCGGCGCCGAGCTGGAGTCGGTGGTGCTGAAGGCCTGGGAGCTGGCCGAGGACGCGGGCCGGGACGCGATCACCCAGGAGGACATCGAGGGCGCGCTGGAGCGGATCCGGCCGTCCACCGCGCAGGTGGAGTTCATGACCGACCTGGCGATCCTGGAGTGCGACGACAAGGATGTGCTTCCCCCCGAGTTCCGGGACCTGCTGGACGACCGCAAGGCCCTGGAAGAGCGGGTGCAGCGGTATAAGTGGATGAACCTGCGGTGAGGAACAGAAGGAGGATGAGGCAGATGGGCTTCTTTGCACGCCTGGCCCGGCTGATACGGGGGTTCTTCTCCCTCTTCATCGGCGGACTGGAGGAGAAGAACCCGGAGGCGATGCTCGAGGACCTGAAGAACCAGCTGAACGCCGCAAAGGTGCGGTACCACACGACCACGGCCAACATCATCGCCCGGGAGAAGACGGCGGCCGCCAAGCTGAAGGCCGCGGAGAGGGAGCTGGAGGAGTGCCGGGCGCAGATCCAGGAGGCGAAGCGGCTGGGCGACCGTGAGCTCGCCCTGCAGCTGCTGATCCAGGAGGAGCACCTGGAGGCGGCCTACAACACGGCCCTGGAGGCCTACAACGCCATCAAGGCCGAGGCCGACCGTGCCCGCGAGGAGTTCCGGGCCTTCGAGGCGGAGATGGAGCTCAAGATGAGCCAGATCCGGCAGCTGAAGGTGCAGAACGAGCTGGCCGACCTGAAGAAGGAGATGAACGCGCTCCGCTCCAACTACGCCACCGAAAGCGGCGCCGGGAAGATCAACGAGGGGCTGCGGCACGCGGAGGAGCTGATCCAGACCAAGCTGGCCAAGGAGGAGGCCATCGCCGAGCTGGGCCAGAACTCGCTGGACACCCGGATGCGGAGCCTGAAGGCCTCGATGGCCCGGCGGCGGGCCGAGGAGAAGCTGGCGGCGCTCTTCGGCGACGCGCCGGCGCAGACCGAGGAGAACGGCCGCGTGGTGAAGGAGACCACGCA
>QGVE01000083.1 GCA_003242675.1 Bacillota bacterium
CCGCGACCAGAACGGGCGGGAGGTGCAGCACGGCACCATGGAGGTGGAGCCGCCGCAGCGGCTCAAGCCGATGCTCCGCCACGATTACGAGAGCTTTTGACCCGAAGCGGGACGGTTTTGTGCCCCATAAGTGGGCGCGGAGTGTGCAGGCGGGGTGCAGTAAGCGAGGTCGGGATGTGCAGGCGAGCGTGCAGTGAGTGAGACGAAATGTGCAGGCCGGCAGCGGTGAGCGTGGGCGGGATCTGAGGGATGCGGGTGGTGGGGCGAGACGTGCAGGGGCGCGTGCGCTGAGTGGGAGCGGGGGGGCAAGCGAGCCTGCGGGAGGCGGGGCGAGATGTGCAGGCAGGCGTGCGGTGAGTGGGGGCGTGATGTGCGCACGGGCGCGCGGTGAGTGCGGGCGAGATGTGTAGGTGGGCGTGCCGTCAGAAGGGGCCGGGTGCGCAGGCGGTGGTGCAGTGAGCGGGTCCAGATGTGCAGGCGAGCGCGCGGTGAGCGAGACGGGGTGCGCCGGTGGGCAGCGGTGAGAGAGGGCGGGATCTGAGGGAGCGCGTGCGGTTGGCGGGGGGAGATGTCCAGGCAGGTGTGCGGTGAGCGAGACGGGATGCGCAGGCGGGCGTACGGTGGCGGGGACGGATGTGCAGACGGGCGTGCCGTCAGCGGGAGCAGGATGTGCGGGCCGGCGTGCGGTGAGCGGCGAGCGCCCCCAACACCCTTCGACCAGGGCCCGGGAATAGATTCGTGAGCCTAAATATCTACATATTGCATACTTTTATGCTGACTTGTGCGACCTAATTTGCTACAGTGGGGGTAGACGAAATCACCCCCGTATATTGGGGTAGACCGGGCGCTCGAGGAGGAGAAAGCTGTGCGGGAGATTCACGTGGACCAGGTGGCGGACGCCGTCGCCCGCCTGGTGCAGGAGGCGAACTTCAAGCTCGAGGATGACGTGGTCCAGGCCCTGTCGCGGGCGCAGTCGCTGGAAGAGGCCCCGGTGGGGCAGACGGTGCTCCTGCAGATCGTGGAGAACTACACCATCGCCGAGACCGAGCAGGTGCCGATGTGCCAGGACACCGGCGTGGCGCTGGTCTTCCTGGAGATCGGGCAGGACGTGCACCTGGTCGGCGGCGACCTGTACGAGGCGGTCAACCGGGGCGTTGCCCGGGGCTACAAAGAGGGCCGGCTGCGCATGTCGATGCTGAACGACCCGATCAAGCGCATCAACACCGGAGACAACACCCCGGCGATGATCTACGTCGACATCGTGCCCGGGGACCGGCTGAAGATCACTGTCGACGCCAAGGGCGGCGGCTCCGAGAACATGAGCCAGCTCAAGATGCTGCCCCCGTCGGCCGGCTGGGAGGGCGCGAAGCGGTTCATCGTCGAGACCGTGGCTGCGGCCGGGCCCAACGCCTGCCCGCCGCTCATCGTCGGCGTGGGCATTGGCGGCAACTTCGACAAGTGCGCCCTGCTGGCGAAGAAGGCGCTGCTGCGCCCGGTGGGCCAGCCCCATCCGGACCCCGAGTGGGCCGCCCGGGAGCAGGAGCTGCTGGAGGAGATCAACAAGCTGGGCGTCGGCCCGATGGGGCTCGGCGGCACCGTGACCGCGCTCGCCGTGCACGTCGAGGTCATGGGCTGCCACATCACGGCGCTGCCCGTCGCCGTCAACATCGAGTGCCACAGCCACCGGCACAAGGAGGTCACGCTCTGATGGCCAAGATCTACGTCACCACGCCCGTCACCCCCGAGCAGGTGCGCCAGATCCGGGCCGGCGACGAGGTGATCATCACCGGGGAGATCTACACGGCCCGGGACGCCGCCCACAAGCGGATGGTAGAGGACCTGGCGGCCGGGCGGCCGCTGCCGTTCGACCCCGAAGGCGCGGTGATCTACTACGTGGGACCGACGCCGCCCAAGCCCGGCCAGGCCATCGGCTCGGCCGGCCCGACCACCTCCTACCGGATGGACAAGTACACGCCGGAGATCCTGCGGCACGGGGTCAGGTTGCTCATCGGCAAGGGCTACCGGAGCGACGAGGTAAAGGCCGCCCTGCAGCAGTACGGCGCCGCCTACCTGGTCGCCACCGGCGGCGCGGGTGCGCTGCTCGCCAAGCGGATCGAGGAGGCCGAGGTGGTCGCGTACGAAGACCTGGGCACGGAGGCGATCCGCCGCCTGCGGGTCCGGGAGTTCCCGACCATCTGCATCAACGACGTCTACGGCGGCGACCAGTACTTCGCCGGCCAGTCCCAGTGGGTCAAGCCGGACGCCATGGTGAAGCCGAAGCCGCCCGTGGCCAGCGAGTAAAGGGAGAGGCCCCGGCAGCACCCGCAGGCGGCCGGGGCCTTAGTTGCTTCGCACGATTTCCAAACCGATAGTATCCGTGGTAGAATTCCGAGGAGCGTGTTAGATCCGGCAGGTGGGCACCATCTACCGCAACCCTCTGGAGGTGGACGGATGAAGCTATACGAGTATCTGGCCAAGCGGCTGTTTGCCGAGCACGGCATCCCCACGGGGAACGGCATCCTCTGCACCACGCCGGAAGAGGTGGAGGAGGCGGCCCGCAAGATCGGCCCGTGTGCCGTCAAGGCGCAGGTCCTCGTGGGCGGCCGGGGCAAGGCGGGGGGCATCAAGCTGGCGAATACCCCCGAGGAGGCGAAGGAGCGGGCCAGGGAGATCCTGGGCATGAACCTGAAGGGGTACATCGTGGACAAGGTCCTGGTGGACCCCCAGATCAAGATCGAGAAGGAATACTACGTCTCGATCACCCTGGACGGCATGGCCAAGAAGCCGCTCATCATGGCCTCGGAGTACGGCGGCATGGACATCGAGTCGGTCCCGCATGACAAGATCGTCTTCGAGCACGTGGACATCACCACGGGCCTCATGCCCTTCCAGGCCCGGGAGATCGCACGCAAGATCGGGCTGACCGGGGACCTCGCCGACCAGTTCGTCAAGATCCTGACCGCGCTGTACCAGGCCTTCCGCAAGTACGACGCGGAGCTGGTGGAGATCAACCCGCTCGCGCTGACCGATAACGGCACGCGGCTCGTCGCCGCCGACGGCCGCTTCAACGTGGAGGACGACGCCCTGTTCCGCCACCCCGAGCTCCCGCGGGTGGAGGAGGGCACCGAGCTGGAGAAGAAGGTGCGCGCCATCGGCCTCGCCTTCGTCCAGCTGGACGGCGACATCGCCGTCATGGCCAACGGCGCCGGCATGGCGATGGGCACCCTCGACACGCTGGCCTACTACGGCGGCCGGCCGGCCAACTTCCTCGACGCCGGCGGCGGCTCCGGCGTGGAGCCCACGGCCCAGGCCTTCGACGCGCTCCTGGGCACCAAGCCCAAGGCGATCTTCGTCAACATCTTCGGCGGCATCACCCGCTGCGACCTGGTGGCGGAGGCCATCGTGCAGGTGAAGAAGGCCAAGGGCATCGACGTGCCGCTGGTGGTCCGCATGGTCGGCACCAACGACGTCCGCGGCCGGGAGATCCTGGCCGAGGCGGGCATCCAGGCGTACACCGACATGGGCGAGGCGGCGAAGGCCGTGGTCGAGGCGGCGTACGGGAAGGGGGCGCGGCAGTAACATGGCGATCATCGTAGACCGGAACACGCGCGTCATCGTTCAGGGAATCACAGGTTCCCAGGGGCAGTTCCACACCGGCCAGATGCTGGCCTTCGGCACCAACATCGTCGGCGGCGTCAACTTCAAGAAGGCGGGGCAGCAGGTCCACGGCGTGCCGGTCTTCGCCACGGTGCACGAGGCCGTCGAGCGGACCGGGGCCAACGCCTCCGTCATGTTCGTCCCCGCGCCCGGGGTGAAGGACGCCGCCTTCGAGGCCATCCACGCGGGCATCAAGGTCCTGGTGCTCATCCCCGAGCATGTGCCGACCCAGGAGACCATGGAGATCATGGCCTACGCGGAGCGGCACGGGGTGCGGGTCATCGGCCCCAACACCTTCGGCATCATCTCGCCCGGCGAGAAGTGCAAGCTGGGCATCATGCCGAACCACATCTACAAGCCCGGTCCTGTGGGCATCGTGGCCCGCTCGGGCACCCTATCCTACGAGATCGCGTACAACCTGTCCAACGCCGGCCTGGGCCAGACGACGGTCATCGGCATGGGCGGCGACCGGGTGATCGGCACCAACTTCGTCGACGCCCTGGAGCTGTTCAACAACGACCCCGAGACCGAGGCGATCGTCATGGTCGGCGAGATCGGCGGCATCCAGGAGGAGCTGGCTGCGGAGTACATCAAGCAGCACGTGCGCAAGCCGGTCGTGGCCTACCTGGCCGGCAAGTCCGCGCCGCCCGGCAAGCGCATGGGCCACGCCGGCGCGATCATCGAGGGCAACCGGGGCACGTACCAGTCCAAGGTGGAGGCCCTCACCGCCGCTGGCGTGAAGGTTGCGTCCCTGCCGTGGGAGATCGTCGACCTCGTGCGGGAGGCGCTGCGGTAGGCGGTGCCGGACGGGCCGGGCTTAGGGACACGCAAGGGCAGCAGCGGTCGGGCTGCTGCCCTTGGTCGCTTCCCGGGCTGTGCGGGGCGCCAAGGGCTTCCCGAGCTGTGCCGGGGCCGTGGGTTTTCCAGGCTGTGCTGGGGTCGCAGGCTTCCCGGGTTGTGCTGAGCGCCGTCGGCTTCCCGCGCTGTGCTGGGGCCGTAGGCTTCTCGGGCCGTGCGGGGCGCCATGGGCTTCCCGGGCTGTGCCGGGGCCGTGGGCTTCCGGGACCACCGCCCGCGCCCAGATGTGGCTCTTGCGCCGCTGGGGGCGCGGCGCCCGGGGCCGGCGGGCACCAGGAGATCCGTCCGCCGCAGTAGAATTTACAACCCTGAAACGATCTCGGAGGGGAGTACGACGAGGAGGGACCAGTATCCGATGCGCAAACCCGAGGTTGGCCGTCGCTACAAGCTCGTGCGCGACTTCGAGATCCACGATCCGGAAACCGGCACGCTGCGGCACCTGATCCGCAAGGGCGAGGTCGTGAAGGTCCGGAAGATCGAGGAGGAGAACGACTTCATCTACCTGGAAGGCGTGTCAGTACCGGCCTTCCTCGGAGCTTTCCAGATGCACATCGTGCCCGCGGACGAGTGACGGACTGGGCAGGCCGAGCGGATCGCCTGTCTGCCCCTTGGCCGCGCGGAACATTGCCAGGGCGGTGAGCAGGGTGCCGAGCGCGGCGGCCCACCGGAACAGCTCGGCGTTCAGGTGCCACACCTGGTTCCAGAGCGGCACGCCGGTGTGGTACCACGCCCGGTACCAGACCTCGGCCAGCAGGGACAGCGCGAGCAGCAGGCCGTTCACCTGGATGGCCCAGAGCAGGCCGGCCCGTGCGTGATGCGCCACGAACGGCGAGCGCCGGCGGGCGCCGATCCAGAGCAGGCTGGCCAGCAGCAGCCCCGGGGGCACCGTGTAGAGCCAGTCCGGCACCCACCACAGCCCGAGCGGCAGCCGGATCGCGCCGGTGTACGACAGGACGGCCAGGACGCGCTCGAAAGGACGCGCCAATGCCAGACACCTCCACTGGCAGGATGGCCCGGAAGCGGGGCAGACTATGCCTCATGGACCTGTACGTGTTCGGCGCCGGCGCCTCCGCGGCCGAGGGCGCGCCGGCCACCCGCGACCTCTTTCCGATGGCCTACCGGGCCCTGGGGCCCCGGTTCGACCCCCAGGTCCAGGAGGTCTGGGAGTTCCTCGAGGCCGTCTTCCAGCGCCCGGTGACCGGGCCGGAGGCGTTCCGGTACCTGCCGCCCCTGGACGAGGTGATCAGCCTGATCGACTGGTCCCTGCACGCGGATCAGGGGCTGGGGCCGGAGTACGATCCGCCGCGGCTTTACCGCATCCGCCAGGCCCTGGAGCACCTGGTCTGCAGCGTGCTGGAGGCGGCCCTCGACCGGCGGCGGCCGCAGGGCGGCCCGCACGGCCGGTTCGCCCGGGCGGTGGCGGTCCGCTCCCCTGAGAGCTACGCCCTCGTCTCGCTCAACTACGACACGCTGCTGGACGACGCGCTCCGCGCGGCGGGGCTCGTGCCTGACTACGGCCTGGAGGACGGGCCGGGCCGCGGTCCGCTCCTCCTGAAGCTGCACGGGTCGCTCAACTGGGCCCACTGCCCGGCCTGCGACGCGATCGCCGTCCTCCGGGAGCCGGTGGCGCACCTGCTCGCCCGCAGCGCCGGCCTCGCCTGTTCCCGCTGCGGCAGCCGGCGGCTCTCCGGGGTGGTGATCTCGCCCACGTGGCTGAAGCGCTACTCTCCCGGGCGGCTCACCCGGGTCTTCGAGCGCGCTCTGGAGGCGGTGCGCCGGGCGCACCGCATCGTCTTCATCGGGTACTCGCTGCCGCCGGCCGACGTGGCGGTGCACCACCTGCTCCGGCGCGGCCTGCTCACCCGGGCGCACCCCGGGCCGCCGTCTGTGCAGGTGATCACCCGGGGCCCGTCTGAGGCGGTGCTGGACCGGTTCCGCCGGCTCTTCGGCCCGGACGTGGCGTTCGACGGCAGCGGGTTCCGGGGTCAGACCTGATGGTCAATTCGCAACACCGCGTAACCTTTTGGGCGCCCGCTCCGTTAATCGCTGTGGAGCGAGTACCGGGAGGTGCGGTACCGACGGGAGGGACCGCCTACGCATCGCCCAGAGCTATTGGAGGCGTACAGCGACGAGCAATGGCTGGTCCAGCGGGCCCAGCGGGACCCGGAAGCCTTCGGGGCGCTGTACGATATGCACTTTGATCGAATTTATGCGTACATACATCGTAAGACCGGTGATCGGCAGGTAGCGGAGGACCTGACCGCCGACACCTTCCTCAAAGCACTCGCCCACATCCAGCACTATCGGCACACAGGGCAGCCGTTCGCAGCCTGGCTCTACCGCATCGCTTCCAACGTGGTCATCGACTACTACCGGGTCCACCGGCCCACCGTGCAGCTGGACGAGGGGCTGTCGGCGGCCGGAGCGGGCCCGGAACCCGAGGAGGCGGTCCTCTCCCTCGACGACCGTCAGGCGGTGAGCCGGGCCTTGCAGGCGCTCTCCCCCGACCAGCAGGACGTGATCCTGATGCGGTTTGCCGGGGATATGAAGCTGAAGGACATCGCAGCGGCGATGGGCAAGACCGAGGGAGCGGTCAAGGCGCTCCTCTTCCGGGCCCTGAGCACGCTGCGGCGGAAGTTGAGCGAAAGCGGGGTGCAGCCGTGAGCCGCTACGCCGACATCACCGAACTGATTGCAGAGCAGGCTGCCGATCCCACCGAGCGGCAGGCGCTGGAGGCGGTGGCCCGCCGGGTCGCGCGCGCGCTGGAGCGCCCGGTGCCGTACCGGCCCGAGTTCAAGGCTGCCCTGCGGGAGGAGCTGCTGCGCGCCGCGCGCCGGCGACTGCGCCCCTGGTACCGCCGGCCGGCTGTGCTAGGCTCGGGTCTCGCGGCGGTCGCGGCTGCCGTGGCCCTGGTGGTCGGCCTGCAGATGGCCCAGCCGCCCGCCGCGCAGGAGCCCGGACAGATTGCGCAGGAGGAGCCGGCGCCCCCGGTGGAGCCCGGGTCGTCCAGCGACCCCGAGCCGCAGGCAACCCAGGGTGGTCAGACGTCGTACCTGGTGGCGCTGCCGGCTGACCTGCCGGAGGTCCGCCTGGCCGACGAGCGCACCAGCGAGGAGAGCCTGCAGGGGCCTGCGACGACCCCGTTGATCGCCAGCGTGCAGCTCATGCGGCTGACGGCCCGTCCGGGCGAGGCGGAGTTCCGGGCGATGGCCGCCCGGCTGGGCTTCCGCGGCGAGAGCCGCCGCACGGCCCAGGGCTGGGTGGTGGCCGACGAGGACCGTACCCTGACCATGACCGCCGACGGCACGGTGCAGTACGCCGACCTCTCCGAGCCCGACGCGGACGCCCCGCCGGTGGACGCCCAGGCGGCGGGCCAGGCGGCGCAGCGCTTCCTGGATCAGGCGGCGCTGCCGGTGCACAGCCAGCCGGACATCTCGCCCCGGGAGGACGGGTTCGTGGTGGTCTACACGGAGCACGTGGACGGGCGGCCGGTGGTGAACGCCCGCACGGAGATCGCCGTGAGCCCGGGCGGCACCGTGGTGCGGGCCAAGGCGTACGTGCCGTCGGGCGTCACCGTCCACGCCACGTACACGCAGTTCGTCGATGAGAAAGAGGCCCTGGAGCTGGCGGAGAGCCGGGGCGGCCGCTTCCAGAGGGCGGAGCTGGTCTGGGTGCGCAGCGTGGGCGACGGCACGGTCTACCTGCAGCCTGCCTGGCGGGTGTTCGGCACGAACACCGAGGGGAAGCCCGTGGTCCGCTACGTGGGCGCCTTGATGCCGCAGGAGGGGGACGGAGACTGATCCCCGGCGCGCGCCGGGGGATTGGAAGCGCGCCTGCCCGGGAAACCTGAGGGAAGGCAGGAGAACCGCGGCGCGTGGCGAAACCCTATAAGATCCGGCTCCGAGCCGTGGATCGAGGTAACGCAGAAGGCAGGGATCAAGGAAATGGCTGAAGCACGCACAGTGGTCATCAACATCAGCGCCAGGCATGTTCACCTGAGCCCCGAGCACCTCGAGGCCCTCTTCGGGCCGGGCTACCAGCTGACCGTGCGGAAGTACCTGGTGCAGCCCGGGCAGTTCGCGGCGGAGGAGACCGTCAGGGTCATCGGGCCGAAGGGCGAGTTCCCCCGCGTACGGGTTCTGGGTCCCGTGCGGGGCAAGTCCCAGGTGGAGATCTCCGCCACCGACGCCCGCACCCTCGGGGTCCCCGCGATGGTGCGGCTGAGCGGGAACATCGCCGGCACGCCGGGGATCATCCTGGAAGGGCCGAAGGGCCGCGTGGAGCTCAAGGAGGGCGTGATCGTCGCCCAGCGGCACATCCACATGACGCCGGCCGACGCGGAGAAGTACGGCGTGACCGACGGCCAGGTGGTCCGGGTGCGGACCCGCGGCACCCGCCCGCTCACCTTTGACGACGTCGTCGTCCGGGTGCGGGAGGACATGGCCCTGGAGATGCACATCGACACCGACGAGGCCAACGCCGCCGGCCTGAAGGACGGCGACATCGGCGAGATCCTGCTGTAGCCTGCGCCGGCGGTGCCCGACCGGGGGAGCGATCCCCCGGTCTTTTCGTTCCTGCGGGCTGGGGGGCTGCGCACCTGCATATCCTTGACCATGCGCGCCAAAGATTAGGAGGAATTTCGCGCCTCGGCGCGAAATAGTACCAGGCAGAACCATTGCAGGTTTTTATCATGCTATCTGCCCCGACCCGGCGGTCGGAGGATGACGGGAGGCCGGTGCATGTTCGCCAATCGGATCTACAACGCTGACGCCCGCGACATGAGCTTCATCCCCGACGGGGTGGTGGACCTGGTGGTCACCTCACCGCCGTACAACGTCGGTAAGAAGTACGCGACCCACGACGACAGCCTCTCGATGGAAGAGTACCTGGACATGCTGGAGCAGGTGTGGCGGGAGTGCTACCGGGTCCTGGCGCCCGGCGGCCGCATCGCGATCAACGTGGCCGGGGTCGACCGCAAGCCCTACCTGCCCCTGCACGCCTACATCACGCTGCAGATGATCCGGCTGGGCTTCAAGATGCGCGGCGAGATCATCTGGAACAAGGGCGCGTCGGTGGGCGTGTCCACCGCCTGGGGCTCCTGGTGCAGCCCGTCCAATCCCACCCTGCGAGACCTGCACGAATACATCCTGGTCTTCTCCAAGGAGGACTGGCGGATGCGCCACCGGGGGGAGACCGACCTCACGCCGCAGGAGTTTGTGACCTACACCAAGTCGATCTGGGAGTTCCCCACGGTGTCGGCCAAGAAGGTCGGCCATCCCGCCCCGTTCCCGCTGGAGTTGCCCGCGCGTCTGATCAAGCTTTACACTTATAAGGGTGACTTGGTGCTCGATCCGTTCAACGGCAGCGGCACCACCTGCCTGGCCGCGGCGATGTTGGGGCGGCGCTGGATCGGCGTCGACATCGACCCCGGCTACTGCGCCCTGGCCGAGCGGAACATGCGCGCCCTGCTGGAGGGCGCGGGGGGCACCGGACTCGACGTCGCTTCGGGTGCAGCCGGAGCGTGAGGGCAAGAGGGGTGGAGAGGATGGCAGGCCAACCGGTCCCGTGTTTGCGGCCGGCGCTGCAAGCCCTGGTGCGCGGCCCGTGGCGGCGGCTGTGGCTCGTGTCCCCCAGCCTGCACCTGGCGGCGCTGCACGGGCTGCTCCCGGAACTGGAGCGCGAGGGGGCGGAGATCCGGGTGCTGACCGACCTGTCGTACCGGGCGGTCGGCGACGGCCGGGTGGAACTGGCCGCCCTGGAGCGGCTGCGCGCGCTCCCGGGCTGCGAGGTGCGCTGGCAGCCCGACCTCGGGGCCTGCGTCTACGCCGCCGACGTGGGCGGCGCCCTGGTGGGCAGCGGCCCCCTCACCCTGGACGGGCTGGACGGCTCGCACCAGTACGGCGTGCGGCTCGAGGACGCGTCCCCGGTGCTGGCGGATCTTGAGTACTGGTGGGAGTCGGCGCGCCGGCTCTCGCCCCAGGAGTGGGCGGCCCTGGAGGAACGGGTGGGGCTCCGCCGCAGCGCCCAGCGGGTCGCGTCGGAGATCACCCGCCTCGGCGCCTTCGTGCGGGTGAGCGCCCACGGCACCCGGCGGACCCGCCGGCTCGACCCGAGGGAGTTCGGGGTGCTGGCCCTGGGCGATGCCCGGCTGCGGCCGATGGACGTCACGCTCTACCGGCTGGACGCGGTGACCCGCGCCAAGGACGAGCTGGACGGCATCCTGGCCGAGCGGGGGCTGGAGTGGAACGGCCAGTACCTGGTGCCCCGCTACTTCCTGGAGCAGGAGTGGCCGGGGATCTTCGCCGCCCGGCAGCAGCAGCTGGCGGACGACCTGCGCTCCCCCGAACAGCAGGCGGCGGTGGCGGCGCAGCTGGCCGAGGCGCGCCGGGTCGTCGCCGCGTTCCTGGGCGACCTCTACCCCTTCGTCGACGCCGGCGGCAAGCCGGCGGACCAGTGGGTGGCCGAGCAGCTCGAGCGGCTGGTGCCGGAGGGGCTCGCGGCCGCGGCCTGCGCGGAGGCGGGGCTGGAGTACCGGGTGCTGACCATCCTGCCGGAGGACGCCCGCTCGGTGGCGGAGCTGGATCAGCTGCTGCAGGACCCGCGCCTGCGGTCCGTCCAGCTGACGCTGCCCATCTGAACCGACGAGCGCCGCGCGGCGGCTGGCAGTCGGCAATTCGACAGAATCGTCAGATATTTGATCGAAAACCCTGTGGCTTGGGCCGCAGGGTTCACGTTCTTTGGGGCCATCGCGGCGGACCAAATAGTGCGAAGTGCCTGCTTTTGGGGGGCTCGCCGGAATGCTACGCTGGTGGGAGGAAAGAAGATTCTGGAAGGGGGCCGGTGCAGTCTGATGACGACCTACCGCATCGACACGCATCCCATCCTGTCCGTTCCGCCGCGCGAGTCCATCCTGTTCGCCTGGCGCGGCCGGCCGCTGACGGCCCGGGCCGGCGAGACCATCGCGGCGGCCCTGTTTGCCAACGGCATCCGCACGTTCGGCCACCATCACAAGGACGGCTCCCCGCAGGGCATCTTCTGCGCCAACGGCCAGTGCGCGCAGTGCATGGTGCTGGCAGACGGCCGGCCAGTGAAGGCCTGTGTGACCCTGGTCCGCCCCGGCATGCAGGTGGAGCCGCTGGACGGGCTGCCCGTGCTGCCGCCAGCGCCGGCTGCGGCGCCCCCAAAGGCCCATCCGGGCCACGTGCCGGGGATGGCCCGCATCCGGGAGGTCTCCGTGCCGGTCCTGATCATCGGCGGCGGGCCCGCCGGGCTCTCGGCCGCTGCGGAGCTGGGCGCGCTGGGCATCCGGGTCCTGCTGGTGGACGACAAGCACCGGCTCGGCGGCAAGCTGGTCCTGCAGACCCACCGGTTCTTCGGCTCGGTGGAGGCGGTCTGGGCCGGCCACCGCGGCATCGACATCGCCGAGATTCTGGCGGAGCGGATCCGCACCCTGCCTTCGGTGGAGGTGTGGCTGGAGAGCACGGCTCTGGCCGTCTTCCGGGACGGCAAGGTGGCGGTGCTGAAGGGGGACGAGTACGTCCTGGTCCGCCCCGATGCGCTGCTGGTCGCCACCGCGCCCCGAGCGCGAAACCGGGTCTTCCCGGCAAAAACCC
>QGVE01000084.1 GCA_003242675.1 Bacillota bacterium
GATCCTCGCGGCCCTGGAGCGGCAGAAGGCCCGGGAGCCCTCCGGCGCACCCCGCAAGGGGATGGACGTGGACCGCCCGATCTTCGCAGAGGCCCGGGAGCGCTTTGCCGCCGTCCTGGGGCCGTGAGCATTCCCCGGGCTCGCCGGTGCGCCGTCCCGGGGACGGCGCACCGTTATCCGCCGTTTCGCCTGGTCGGAGGCGGGTTCTCCACCGCCAGCACGCTGTGCTGGAGGATGAGCAGGTCGACGGCCATGTCCAGCACGTCCGGCCGGATGCCGGCGACGGCGGCCTTCTCGACGATGCGGGCGTAGGCGGCCAGCCGCCCCGGCGGGATGCTCGCGGCCGGCTCGCCATGGTATCCGGCCATGAACCACCGCACCGGAATGGCGGTCAGCTGTTCCAGCCGCTCCGCCATGGCCGCCACCTGGTCGTCCGTCAGGGTGAGGTCGCCGGCCTCCGCCAGCCGGCGCAGCTCTTCGACCGAAAGACAGAGCCGCTCCGCCAGGGTCTCCTGCGGAAACTCCAAGGGGTACTCCGACATGAGGAACCGCAGGACCAGGCGGAGGCGGGTGAGCGGCGAGGCGAAGTAGAGCCGCGCGCGGTCTTCCGGGGGAAGCTTCTGCAGGGCCCCTTCGAAGTCGCGGTGGGGGTCGCGGCCGGTGAGCAGGTACTCCACCGTGACGCCGTACCCTTCTGCGATCTTGCGCAGGGTTGAGTTCAGGCTGGCGCTGGCCTGTCCGGCCTCCAGACGGCCGATGGTCGTGTGGCTGACGCCGGTGCGCGCCGCGGCCTGGCGGAGGGAGTCGCCGTGCGCGGCCCGCAGGGCGGCGATCCGCCTGCCGATTTGCCAGGGATTGTTCTTCGTCATCGATCACCCACCCTCCCTGAGTCGGCATCCCCACCTGCCACGAACCATTCACTACTCTTAACCATATTGGTATAGACAGAAAAACGTCAAGTTGAACGCGGTCAGATGCATTCCCGCCCTGTCCAGCGGCTCCGCAGGGTTTGTGGTATACTTGTCCATGGGTCTTTCTTCGCGCTCAGATTCCTTTGAATGGGGAAACGGAGGCCCCGGCTGCAAGCCGGGACGAGCGCAATCCCACGGGAAAGGTGTGGTGCGATCGATGGAGTACCGGCGACTGGGATCGAGTGGCCTGAAGCTGAGCGAGATCTCTCTGGGCAGCTGGCTGACCTACGGTTCCCGTGTGGAGGCGGAGGCCGCGAAGGCCTGCATCCGCACCGCCTACGAGCACGGCATCAACCACTTCGACTGTGCAGTGGTCTACGGGGCGCAGCCGCACCAGGCGGAGGAGGTCGTAGGCGAGGCGCTCAGGGAGTTCCCGCGGCACACCTACACCGTGACCTCCAAGGTGTTCTGGAAGGTGGGCCCGTCGACTTACGACCAGGGGCTCTCCCGCAAGCACATCATCGAGCGGGTCGAGATGAGCCTGAAGGCGATGAAGCTGGACTACATCGACATCTACTACGCCCACCGGTTTGATCCCGAGACCGACCTGGAGGAGACCCTGCGGGCCTTCGACGACCTGGTGGCCCAGGGCAAGATCCTCTACTGGGGGTTCTCCCAGTGGACGCCCGCCCAGATCGAGCGCGCCGTGTCGATCGTGGACAAGCGGAACCTGCGCCGGCCGGTGGTCGACCAGCCGCTCTACAACATGATCGACCGGGGCATCGAGCAGGAGGTCATGCCGATCTGCGCCCGCGAGGGCATCGGCCTGGTGGTCTACTCGCCGCTCGCCCAGGGCGTGCTGACGGGCAAGTACCAGCCCGGCATGCCCATCCCCGAGGGCACGCGCGGGTCCGACCCCAAGTACGGGAAGTTCGTGCAGCGCTATCTCTCCGACGATGAGCTGCTGCGGCGCGTCCAGCAGCTGCGGCCCATCGCCGAGCGCAACGGGCTCACCATGGCCCAGCTCGCGCTGGCGTGGGTGCTGCGCCGGCCCGAGGTGACCTCGGCCATCATCGGCGCCACCCGGCCCGAGCAGGTCGTGGAGAACGTCAAGGCCTCCGGCGTGAAGCTGTCGGAGGAGGACCTGCGGGAGATCGACAAGATTCTGGGGTACGTCGAGGAATAGGGTCAGACGGCGCCCGGCCCGCGCGATGCCGCGGGCCGGGCGCTTCGCATCTCGGGGAGGGACCGGCGGTTCACACCTAGAAATGTTGGGGACATTACCGACTGCGCCGCTGAAGGAGGCCCCTGATGGAGCAGATCGACCGCGAGCGACTGAGAGAGGTCCTGGAGTTCATCCGGTGCCACGCGCCGGGCGCCGTGCTCAGCCGCCTGGAGCCGGAGCTCAGGATCATCGAGCAGTACATCGTGAACGCCCGGCCCCCGCGGATCGCCCTGGTCGGCAGGCGGGGCTCCGGCAAGTCCAGCCTGGTCAACGCCATCTTCGGCGCGCCCCTCGCCGAGACCGGCGCGGTGCTCTCCACCACGGCCGCGGGCACCTGGTACCAGTACGACGGGCCGAACGGGTCGCTGGAGGTGCTGGACACCCGCGGCCTGGGCGAGGGGGAGCGGCCCCCGGGAGCCACGGAGGAGGACGCGGTGGCTGAGAACCTGAGGGCCGTGCGGGACCGCTGTCCCGACGCGATCCTCTTTCTGGTCAAGGCGGTGGACGTCGACGCGTGGATCCAGAACGACCTGGAGCAGGTGGCGGCGCTGCGCGGGGCCATCGCCCGGCGGCACGGGTTCGAGCCGCCGGTGATCGGCGTCCTCACCCAGGTGGACCAGCTGGCCCCTGCCGACGTGGCCGAGCCGCCGTACGACGACCCGGAGAAGCAGGCCAACATCCGGCTGGCCACGGAGAAGCTGGCGGAGCGGATGGAGCGCATGCTGGACAGGCCTGTCCGGGTCTTCGCCACCTCCGCCTACATGCGCTACCGGGACGGCCAGTTGGTGGTGGACCGGCGCTGGGGGATCAATGAGCTGGTCGCTTATCTCGTGGAGACCCTGCCCGGCGAGGCGCAGCTCACCATGGGCCGGGTGGCCGGCGTGAAGGCCGCCCAGACCAAGATCGCCGGGGCGCTCATCCAGTCCACCGCCTCGGCGGCCGCGGCGGTGGCCGCGACGCCGATACCCCTCGCGGACATGCCGATCCTCACCGGCATGCAGGTGCTGATGGTCACCGGCATCGCCTACCTGGCGGGGCGGCGGCTCTCGCGGGAGGCGGCGCTGGAGTTCATCGGCGCCCTGGGCGTGAACGTGGGCGCGGGCTTCGCCCTGCGGGAGCTCGCGCGGGGGCTCTCCAAGTGGTTGGTGCCCGGCGGCGGGTCGCTGGTCTCGGCCGGCGTGGCGTACTGGGGCACCTATGCCCTCGGGCAGGCCGCGGTGGCGTACTTCATCGAGAACCAGCCCGTCGAGGCGGCCCGAAAGCTGCTGGAGCAGGGGAGGGAGATCGTAAAGAAGCCGTAAGGTTTGCGGCGCGCCGGTCGTAAGGAGTGCGTGGTATCTTGGGCTTGAGGGATGGGGTGACGTTGGATGGCGGAGCCGCTGATCCTGGTCGTGGATGACGAGCAGGCGATTGCCGACCTGGTCGAGATCCACCTGCTGGCCGAGGGCTACCGGGTGCGCAAGGCGGTGAATGGCGCCGACGCCCTGCGGATCGTGGCCGAGGAGAATCCCGATCTGGTGGTGCTGGACATCATGATGCCCGGCATGGACGGCCTGGAGGTCTGCCGGGCGATCCGGCGCGAGCGCAACGTGCCGATCCTCATGCTCAGCGCGAAGTCGGAGGACGTCGACAAGATCCTCGGCCTGAAGACCGGGGCCGACGACTACCTGACCAAGCCTTTCAACCCGCTGGAGCTGGTGGCGCGGGTGAAGGCGCAGCTCCGGCGCTACCTCCACCTGAATCCGGCGTCGGCGGCGGCCAGGGAGCCGGGTGTCATCGCAGTGGGCGGCCTCCGGATCGACCCGCTGGGCCGGTCGGTCACCAAGGACGGGCGCGAGATCGCCCTCACGCCGACCGAGTTCGACATCCTGCTGCTCCTGGCGTCGCACCCCGGGCGGGTCTTCAGCTCGGAGGAGATCTTCGAGCGGGTCTGGAAGGAGCGCTACTTCCAGTCCAACAACACCGTGATGGTGCACATCCGCCGGCTGCGGGAGAAGGTTGAGGACGACCCCAGCCATCCCACGCTGATCAAGACCGTCTGGGGGGTCGGCTACAAGATTGAGAAGTAAGCTCGCGCTCAGCCTCCGCTGGCAGATCGTCCTGACGCTGATCGCCAGCGGCGTCCTGGCGGTCGGAACCACTGCCCTCCTGCTCGTGGCGGCGAGCGAGGCGGCTGGTTGGCTCCCGCCGTTCCGCTCCCTCTTGGATTTCCTGGCGGACGTGTTCGGCGTCTGGCCTGTGGTGGCGGTGGTCACCGTCGGGCTGACGTTTTTCTGGTACATCCTGCTCAGCCAGCCGATGATCCGCTACATCGAGGCCGTGATGCAGGCGATGAACGAGGTGGCCCGGGGCAATTACGACGTGACGCTCCCGGCCCGCATGCCGGACGAGCTGGGCCAGCTGGGCGATAACCTGGTGGCCATGGCCAGGCAGATCAAGCTCTCCCTCATGCGGGAGCGGCAGGCGAACCAGGCCCGGTACGAGCTGATCACGGCGGTCTCCCACGACCTGCGCACCCCGCTCACCTCCGTGCTGGGCTACCTCCAGCTGATCGACGAGGACCGGTACCGGGACGAGGTGGAGCTCCGCTACTACGTGGACATGGCCTACGAGAAGGCGAAGCAGCTGAAGCGGCTGATCGACCAGCTCTTCGAGTTCACCCGCACCAGCCACGGGGGGATCGTGCTCCGGCCGGTGCCCATCAACCCGGCCGAGCTGCTGGAGCAGGTGGCCGAGGAGTTCGTCCCCGCCCTGCGGGAGGCCGGCATGGAGTACCGGCTCCGGCTGCCCGACGAGCGGGTGACCTTGTACGCCGACCCCGACCTGCTGGTGCGGGTGCTGGAGAACCTGATCTCCAACGCGATCCGCTACGGCCGCGAGGGCAAGGTGGTGGAGCTCGAGCTGGAAGCGCGCCCGGCGGAGCGAGCGGTGCTGATGCGCGTGGCCAACCGGGGCAACCCGATCCCCGTGCACCAGCTGGAGCGCATCTTCGACAGCTTCTACCGGGGGGAGGGCTCCCGGTCCGGCCGCACCGGCGGCGCGGGGCTGGGGCTCGCCATCGTCAAGAACATCGTGACGCTGCACGGCGGCACCGTGCGGGCCATCAGCGAGACCGAGCGCACCGTGTTCGAGGTCCGGCTGCCGCTGGGCACACCGCCGGGGACAGCCGGCGGCCCCGGCGGGAGCGCCCTCAGCCCAGGTGCGGCGGGACGTACAGGTTGAGGCAGGAATGCCAGGCTTGCCCTCCTGAGTGCGGGTTGCTATACTGTCTCCAAACAATTCAAGATGGAAGCCCGCTCGGTTCATCGAGAGTGGCGGAGGGACTGGCCCGAGGATGCCACGGCAACCTCTCCGGAGAGGAGAACGGTGCCAAATCCAGCGGACATTCGGTCCGAGAGATGAAGCGTGCGCAGCAGTGGTCTGTCTGCGAACCCTTCGTTCTCGAAGGGTTTTTTGCGTATGCAGGGACAAGGAGGGAGCGCCATGGCCCGCTTCATGCACAGGCTGCGTCAGGGCGCGTTCTGCGTGACGGTGGAGATCGACCCGCCGAGGGGGGCCGGCGTTGCACAGACGCTGGAGCGGGTTCGGCGCTTCGCCGACCGGGTGGACGCGGTGAACGTGGCGGACTGCCCGATGGCCAACGTGCGGATGAGCCCGATCACCCTGGCCCACCTCCTGCAGCGGGACGGCCAGGTGGAGGCCATCTTCCACCTGACCACGCGCGACCGCAACATCATCGGCCTGCAGGCCGAGCTGCTGGGCGCGGCGGGGCTGGGCGTGCGGAACATCCTCGCCCTGCGCGGCGACGACCCGTCGCAGGGCGACCACCCCCAGGCCCGGGGCGTCTTCGAGGTGGACACCGTCGGGCTGATCCGGCTTGCGGCCGCGCTCAACCGGGGGCAGACCCTGTCCGGCACCCCGCTGGACCAGGGCACCGACTTCGCCATCGGCTGCGCCTGCAACCCGGCGGCGGCGGACCTGGAGGCGGAGGTCTCCCGGCTGGAGGAGAAGGTGGAGGCCGGGGCGCACTTCGCCCAGACCCAGCCCGTCTACGACCCGCGCCAGGTGGAGCGGTTCCAGGCGAAGCTGGCGGGCCGGGTGAAGATCCCGATCCTCTACGGTATCCTGCCGCTCCGGAGCTACGAGTTCGCCGACCGGCTGAACCGCACCGTGCCGGGCATCGTCATCCCCGACCGCATCCTGGACCGCATGCGGGCCCGCGGGGAGGAGGAGGGGCTGCGCATCGTCGCCGAACTCCTCCGGGAGATCGGGCCCAACGTCCACGGCGTGCACATCTTCCCCATGAACAGCGCCCGGCGTGCCGTGGCGGTGCTGGACCTCATCGACGAGCTCGGGCTCCGGCGGGCGGCCCGGGTGGGGGTGTCGGCGAGCTGAAGCACACGATTCTCCGGCCCCCGGCGGCGGAACTGGCAGCTCCGATCGCGGAAGTCCTGCGCCTGCTGGGCTACCGGGAGGGGCGCACCCGCCTGACTGAGCGCGACCTGGCCCTGGTGGAGCGGGGCCTCGCGCTGGCACGGGAGGCGGCAGCCCCAGCCGTGAGCCTGGCCTACTGCGCCGTGACCATCGAGGGGGACCACGTCCGGGCCGGGGTGCCGGGGGTCGGCTGGCGCTCCCGGAGCCTCGCCCGGCTGCTGGCCGGGGCCGACGCCGTCACGCTGGTGGCGGCCACCCTGGGCCCCGGCGTGGACGAGCTGATCCGGGACCTGTTTGCCCGGGAGGAGTACGCGCTGGCCACGATCGTGGACGCAGCGGGGTCTGCGCTGGTGCAGGGGCTGACGGAGTGGGTGCGCCAGGCCCTTCTGCGGGGGCCGATCGCAGACCCGGACGCCGGCCCCGCGCAGGCCCGCGCCAAGCTCACGCCGCTGTACGGGCCCGGGTACGGCGACTGGCCGGTGGAGGAGCAGATCGCCCTGACGAGCCTGGCGTGCGGGGAGGCGATCGGCCTCCGCTGCACCCCCACCTGCTACCTGGTGCCGCAGAAGTCGCTGGTCGGGCTGATGGGCTGGCTGCCCCCCGCAGGGAGGGACTGGCCGCCGGTGGGCTGCACCCGCTGCACCTTGGCGGACTGCCCCTACCGGGTCCGGGGGCGGTGAGGCCGGCACCGGCCGGAGCAAGGGAGGGGGAGCTGCGCGGCCGGCGCGGCGGTGACGGCGCCGGCCGCGCGCAGGAACGCCCCGGAGGAGGAGCAGGATGACGGAGCTGGATCTACTCTTGGGCCGCGCGGTCCTGGTCTTCGACGGCGCGATGGGCACGATGCTCCAGGCCCGGGGGCTGGCGCCGGGGGCGTGCCCGGACGTGTGGAACCTGGAGCGGCCGGAGGAAGTGATCGCCGTGCACCGGGCGTACGTGGAGGCCGGGGCGCAGATCATCGAGACCAACACCTTTGGCAGCACGCCGCTCCGGCTCCGCCACTACGGCCTGCAGGACCGGTGCCGGGAGATCACGGTCGCCGGGGTGCGCTGCGCCCGGGAGGCCGCCGCGGGCCGGGCCTGGGTCGCCGGCTCGATGGGGCCGCTGGGGGCGCTGGTGGAGCCTCTCGGGGAGCTCACCTTCGACGAGGCGTACGCGCAGTTCGCCGCCCAGGCCCGGGCGTTTGCCGAGGCGCAGCCGGACTTCATCATCATCGAGACCATCGCCGACCTGAACGAGCTGCGGGCGGCGATCCTGGCGTGCAAGGACCACGCCCCGGGGATCCGGATCATCGCCCAGATCACCCTCGACCCCAGCGGCCGCGCCTTCACCGGCACCGACCCCGAGACGGCGGCCCTGGTGCTGCAGTCGCTGGGGGCGGACGTGATCGGCCTGAACTGCTCGGTCGGCCCCGACGTGCTGGTGGACGCGGTCGCCCGCATGGCCCGGGTCGCCCGGGTGCCGATCTCGGTGCAGCCCAACGCCGGGCTGCCGGTGCTTCAGCCCGACGGCACGACCCGGTTCCCCATGGGGCCGGAGGAGTTCGCCGCGTACGGCCCGAAGCTGGTCGAGGCCGGAGCCGCGCTGGTGGGCGGCTGCTGCGGCACGACGCCGGAGCACATCCGGCGGCTCCGGGCGGCCGTGGAGGGGCTGAAGCCGAAGGGGCAGCCCGGTCCCCTCGCGAGCGCGCTGGGGCTCGCCTCCCGCACCCGGTCGCTCTTCTTCGTGGAGCAGAACCTGCCGGTGGTGATCGGCGAGCGCATCAACCCCACCGGAAGGAAGCTCCTGACGAAGGATATTCAGGAGGGGGTTTTCGCCCGCGTGCGGGCGGAGGCGAAGCGGCAGGTGGCCGCCGGGGCCGCGGTGCTGGACGTGAACGTGGGCGTGCCGCTGATCGACGAGCCGGCGGCGATGGCCGGAGCCGTGCGGGCGATCCAGGACACGGTGGACGTGCCCCTCTGCCTCGACTCGCCCAACCCGGCGGCGCTGGAGGCCGGCCTGAAGGCCTGCGTGGGCAAGCCGCTCCTCAACTCCTTCAGCCTGGAGGAGGGGCGGGCCGAGGTCGTGCTGCCCCTGGCCAGGCGCTACGGCGCGGCGGTCCTGGGCCTGACCATCGACGAGAAGGGGATCCCCGGCTCGGCTGAGCAGCGGCTGGCGATCGCCCGCCGGCTGGTGGCCGCGGCCGAGGCCCACGGCATCCCGCGGCACGACGTGGTCATCGACCCCCTGGCGCTCACCGCCGGCGCCCAGCAGGCGGACGCGAAGGAGACGCTGAAGGCGATCCGCTGGATCACGGAGGAGCTCGGGGTGCTCACCTCCCTCGGGGTCTCCAACATCTCCTTCGGCCTGCCGAACCGGCCGTTCCTCAACGCGGTCTACCTGGCCATGGCGGTGACCGAGGGGCTCGCCATGGCGATCCTGAACCCGCTCGACGAGCGGATGATGGACACCGTCCGGGCCCTCCGGCTCTTCCTCAACCGGGACCGCGGGGCCGCGGTCTACATGCAGGTGGTGGGGCCGAAGCGGCTGGTGCACACGGTCGAGGAGGCCCTGGAAATCGCCCGGAAGGCGGGGGCGCCCGGAGGCGATGCCCCGGCCGCGACCGGCGCGCGTGAGCCCGCGGCAGCCGGGGCGCCGGCGCCACGCACGAGCGGCGCATCCGCCGGGTCCGCGCCCGAAGGGACCGCACCCACCGAATCCGCCGCTTCCGGACCCGAAGGGACCGCACCGGCCGAGTCCGCCGACCCGCTCGGCCGGCGGCTCTACAACGCCATCCTCGAAGGCGACCGGGACGCCATCGTACCCCTGGTCGAGCAGGGGCTGGCCGAGGGCCGGGATCCGCTGGACATGCTGAACCGGCACCTCATCCCGGCGATCGAGGAGGTGGGCCGCCTCTTCGGCGAGGGGATCTACTTCCTGCCCCAGCTCATGCTGTCGGCCCAGGCGATGAAGAAGGCGTTCGCCCGGCTGAAGCCGGAGATCCAGAAGGCGAAGGTGGGCCAGACCGAGATCGGCACCGTCGTGCTGGCCACCGTGCAGGGCGACATCCACGACATCGGCAAGAACATCGTCGCGGTGCTCTTGGAGAACTACGGGTTCCGGGTGGTGGACCTGGGCCGCGACGTGAAGAACGAGGTCGTCCTGGAGGAGGCCCGGAGGGTGGGGGCCGACATGGTGGGCCTCTCCGCCCTGATGACCACCACCATGCCCCAGATGAAGCGGGTGATCGAGCTCTTCGCACGGGAGGGCTTTGACTGCCCCGTGATCATCGGCGGCGCGGCGACCACCCGCGCCTTTGCCGAGCAGATCGGCGCCCGCGGCCACGGGCGAGACGCGCAGGAGGCCGTGGCGCTGGCCCTGGAGGTGCTCCGGGAGCGCCGGGGCGGGAAGCTG
Organism: Bacillota bacterium; assembly: GCA_003242675.1. The sequence continues at coordinate 9,961 of QGVE01000084.1, forward strand.
ACCCGTGCGTAGGCGGGAGAAAGGGGGCCTGGGATGCAGTACCGGGTGACGGCGGCGGGCCGTGTCTTCCTGGTGCCCGCGGGCATGCCCCTCGCGCAGGCCCTGAACCAGCAGGAGCCGTTCGTGGAAACGCCGTGCGGCGCCCGGGGGCAGTGCCGCAAGTGCCTGGTGCGGGTGCTGGGCGAGGCCCCCGCACCGACGCCGGCGGACCGGGAGCAGCTCACCCCGGCCGAGCTGGAGCAGGGCCTGCGGCTCGCGTGCCAGCTCCGGGTCGACCGGGATCTGACCGTGGCGGTGGTGCCCGCCGCGGCGCTCGACCCCCGCAAGGCGAGCCTGGGTCGCCTCACGGGGCCGGTGGAGGTGGACCCCTGGGCGCCGCTCCGCCCGTCGGGCCGGTCGCTGGGCCTTGCGCTGGACGTCGGCACCACGGGCATCGCCGGCGCCCTGCTGGACCTGCGGACGGGCGAGGAGCTGGCGGTGCACGCGGCCCTGAACCCGCAGGCGGCGTACGGCGCGGACGTGATGACCCGCCTCTCCTACGCCATCCAGGGCGAGGCGCAGCAGGCGGAGCTCACCCGCGCCGTGCGGGAGGCGGCCGAGGCCCTGCTGGGCCGGCTGCTCCGCAAGGCCGGCGCCGAGCGGGGTGAGGTGGTGGCCGGCACGGTGGTGGGCAACACGGCCATGCACCACCTGTTCCTGGGGCTCCCCGTCGCGTCCCTGGCCGCGGCCCCGTACACGCCGGCGGTCACCGACGGCCGTTTGTGCGACATCCCGGGCTTTCCGCCGCTCTACGCCCTGCCCGTCGTCGCCGGCTTCGTCGGGGCGGATGCCGTGGCCGCGGCGCTGGCGGCCGAGCTGGACGAGGGCGACGAGACGGTCCTGCTGGTGGACGTGGGCACCAACGGCGAGGTGCTGCTCCGGCACGCGGGGCGGCTCTACGCCTGCTCGGCGCCCGCTGGCCCCGCGTTCGAGGGCGGGGAGATCAGCCAGGGGATGCGCGCCGGCCCCGGCGCCATCGAGGCCGTGCGGTTCGACGGCACGGACCTGGCCGTGACGGTGATCCCGGGGCGCACGGCGGGCGGCGGGCTGCGCAGCGGGGGTCCCGCGGCGGCCCGGGGGATCTGCGGCTCCGGGCTGCTGGACGCGGCGGCCGCCCTCCTGGAGGCCGGGCTCATGGACCGGACCGGCCGGCTCAGGCCCGCGGGGCCTGCCGCGCACCGGCTGGTCGAGGCAGGCCAGGCGGTCGCCCTGGCCCCCGGGGTGCGGCTGACCCAGAAGGACCTCCGGGCCTTTCAGCTGGCCAAGGGGGCGATCCGGGCGGGGATCGAGGTCCTCCTGCGGGCGGCGGGGATCGGCGCCTCCGCCCTGGACCGGGTGCTGCTGGCGGGCGCCTTCGGCAACTACCTGCGCCGGGAGAGCGCCGTCGCCACCGGCCTCCTGCCTCCCGTGGATCCGGAGCGGATCCTGCCCATCGGCAACGCGGCGGCTGCCGGCGCCAAGCTGGCCCTGCTCTCCCGCCGGGCCCGGGAGCGGGCGGAGGCCCTGGCGCGCAGCGTCCAGTTTGTGGAGCTGGCCACCCACCCGGACTTCGAGGAGGTCTTCCTGGAGGCCCTGAACTACCCGCGGGCGGGGGCGGGCGCATAGGGTCCCGCCTGCCGGCTCATACCAAGTCTGCAGCGGGATCCTACCCGGCTTGGAGGGGTGCGATTTGCGTGCATCACGGGTTCCGGCGGCCGTCCGGCGGCTCGCCGGACTGCTCGTCTTCGCCCTTCTGCTCCACCTCCTGACGGCTTGCGGCCGCGGCGTCCCGCGTGGTGCAGACCCGCCTCCGGAGGAGCCCCCTGGCCCCCAGGACCAGCCGGGGGACGGATCGGGTCCCGGGCCCGCCGAACCGCCCTCGGCCTTTCCGGAGTGGCTGGCCTACCTGACCCTGGAGGAGAAGCTCGGCCAGCTGTTCTGGGTGGGCCTGCCGGGCACCGAGCTGACCGCCGAGATCGAGGCGGCGGGGGGGGGGGGGAGGACCGGGGGCTCGGGCTCACTCCGCAGCAAGGCGGGCCGCCCGGGG
>QGVE01000085.1 GCA_003242675.1 Bacillota bacterium
CGTCGCCTTCCCGCAGGTTGGCGTGCCACAATGGCGCCAACCTGGCAAGGGAGGGACTCACCATGGACGAACAGCAGCGCGACGAGATTGCCGCTTTTCGGTGGCAGCTCATCGCACCGGTTGTGGCAGAGGATGTGACCCGGCTCGAACGGCGGCGGATTCTGCTGCAAATCGCCCGCCAGCACCACCAGATTCCGCACAGCGACAAGACCCGGGTCAGCGTTCGCACCCTGGAGCGTTGGATCGCCGCCTACCGGCAGGCCGGCTTCGACGGGCTGAATTTACCCCAACGACACTACTCTACATAACATATATTATCGGACGTTATTTCCCTGTGCCCCGGGCGGCACAGATGCGGCCGGACGCCTCCCCTTCTGCGGGGTCGGGTCCGGCCTCGGAATTGCTCAGCGCTGTGAATTGCTGTGCTGAGTCTCGTAGCTCGTCCCACCGTCGACAGCAGTGCGAGTCTCCGCCGCCTGAAACTCCTGCGCGGTCGCCTGTTCGTCGCACTCCGGGTGCAAGTTCACCGCAGCCTGCAGCCGCGGTCCAAAGCTGATCCGCCGCGTGACGAACCGCTCGTCCCGGATGGGTTTGCGGCAGCGCGTGCAGTACAGCTTTCCTTCCCGCCGCAGCCGGTCTGCGGCGGCGCGCAGCTCGTCCTCCGTCGGGTCGATCAGCACCCGCTGTGCCCCCTGGTCAGCATCCGACAGGGCCCGCCTGATCTCCTCGTTCACCGCTGACACCCCCGGTCATACCCCAGCAGTATGTCCACTCCGTTCATACGTACGCCGGGCCTGTGTCGCTCATGCGCTCTCTCACCGGCCGCCCGACGGCACCTGCGGACGGCATATTTCGCCGGCTCTCACCCGCGGGCGGAATGCCCTGCCTGCCCGCCTCCGCTGCCGGACAGCACCCGGGCGAAGACCTTGTGGTACACGGACGGAAACGCGTACTCTGTGAGCCCCTCCCGCTCCACCCACCGCACGTCTGCGCGCTCGGGCAGGTCGGAGCCGGGTGCGAGTTCGGCCCGGTAGCAGCCCATTTCCCACACCTGATGGCTGAAGACGTGCGTGACGTCGGCGAGGTGCTCCCCTACCGCCACCTCCACGCCCAGCACGGCGCGCAGCGCCGAGCGCAGCGCCTCCTCCGGGGTCTGCCCCGCGGACACCTCACCCCCGGGAAGCTCCCAGAGACCGGCGAGGAGCCCCTCCGGCGGGCGCCGCACGATCAGGAGGCGCCCTTCCCGCTCGATCACCGCGGCCACCCGCCTCACCGGGCGTGGCGCCTGCGCCCGCCGCTTCACGGGCAGCTCGGTCTCCTTCCCGGCCCTCCGGGCCTCGCAGAAGTCCCGGACGGGGCAGAGCAGGCACCGGGGCCGGCGCGGGGTGCAGATCAGCGCTCCGAGCTCCATCAGGGCCTGGGTGAAGTCGCTGGCCCGCCCCGGGGGAATCAGGGCGCGCACCCGCTCCTCGATCGCCTTGCGGGTGGCCGGAAGGCGGATGTCGTCAGCGATCGCGCACAACCGGGCCATCACCCGGAGCACATTCCCGTCTACAGCCGGCACCGGCCGGTTGAAGGCGATCGAGAGGATCGCGCCCGCGGTGTAGGGGCCCACCCCCTTCAGCGACGCGATCGCCGCGGGGTCGTCGGGCACCGCTCCGCCGTAGCGCGCGACGACCTCCCGCGCGGCCTGGTGCAGGTTCCGTGCGCGCGCGTAGTAGCCGAGCCCCTCCCAGGCCTTCAGGACCTGCTCCTCGGGGGCCTCGGCCAGCGCTTCCAAGGTCGGAAATCGCTCCATCCACCGCTCGAAGTACGGAATCACTGTCTCGACTCGGGTTTGCTGCAGCATGACCTCGGAGACCCAGATGCGGTAGGGGTCCCGGGTGCGGCGCCAGGGGAGATCCCGCTTGTTCGCCGCATACCATTCCAACAGGCGGCCGGCAATCTCGGCCGCCCGCCCTTGCTCACGCGGTTCGTCCTGCCCAGATGTGCGCAACGCTCGCCGGCCCTCTCTTCGGTCCATGGTGCGGCGCCGCTTTGGGCCGCTCTACGAGCGTAACCTTTCGCTGCACAGCGGCACGGCTCCTCCCATTTGGGCGGCCCGGCCTACTGCCCTTGCATCTGCGCCTGTCCGGCCTGCTGCTGGCCCTGCTGCCGGACGCCCTGTCCCTGCGCCTGCTGGCCTGGCGCCTGGCCGCACTGGCCGGCCATCTGCTGGTCGGTGCCCGCCCCACCGGTCTGGGCCTGCTGACCGGCCTGCTGCCCACCGGGCTGACCCTGCTGGAGCCAGCTGCCCTGACCGGTTCCGGCCTGACCGGTCCCACCCTGCCAGGGGCCGCTCTGCGCGCCGCCGGACTGCCAGCCGCCGCCCTGCTGGCCGCCGGCGGCCTGCTGCGAGCTGCCAGCCATGCCCGTGTGCCCACCGAACTGCTGCTGGCTGCCCTGCTGGTGTCCAGCCTGGCCTGTGAGCGGCTGGCCCTGCCCAAACTGCCCCCCGGCGTGTCCGGCGCCCTGGGGGAAGGCCCAACCGGTAGCCTGCGGAGCCGGCCCCTGGCTCGAGCTATGCCCCTGACCCTGGTCCGGGCCCTGGTCCTGCCACGGGCTCTGGCTCGACCTCTGCCTCTGGTTCCGGCCACGGCCCTGCCCTTGGGTCTGCTGCTGCTGCTCCTGCTCGCTGCGCGCCCGCTGGACGAGGGCGTTGTACTCACCCAGGTACTGCAGCCGCGACTGCAGGATCATCACGTGCCTTTCCATGTCTTCCGCCATCTGCTTGAAGACCTGGTGCGCCTTCTCGTCCTCCGACTGCGCGGCGAACAGGAGATAGTTGCCCCGGGCCGCCTCCGCCATCGCAATGGCCCGTTCCAGGTCGCCGTGTACCGTCATGCCGTCCTCCTCCTCCGGGGCGCCACCTCCGCCGACAGGGAAGGGCCGCCCCACCGCCGAAATCCACGTATGCCAGCCGCCGGCCCGGCGGCCGCGCTCCCCCGCTAGTCTTTGCATGACGAAAGCGAGGTATGCGACGATGATCGTCCGGTCGGATCGCGGGCAGCTCTATCTCACAGAACAGATGGAGCACGCCCTCATGGCGGCGGAACTGGTGACCTGCTGGGGCGGCGTCTGCGCTCCCGTGGAGCCCAGGGAACCGGTCCGGCTCGCCGTGGCCCTGCACGACGCCGGGTGGGCCGAGGTGGACGCGCGCCCGCAGGTCAACCCGGCAACCGGGCGTCCGTATTCGTTCCTCGACATCCCCCAGGACGTGCACGCCGCCGCCCACACCCGGACCGTGCGCCGCGCCCGGGAGGCGGATCCCTACGCCGGTTTGCTCACCTCCCTGCACGTCGCCGGCCTCTACCGCAACCGGTACGGCTACCTGCCGCACATCGCCCAGCGCCCGGTGGAGCCCCAGTGGCGCGCGGCGGTGGACCGCTTCCTGGCCGAGCAGGACGCCGTGCAGGCGGAGCTCATGGCCGCCCTGAGGCCCGAGCGCGACGTCCTCTGGACGCACTACCGCTGGTTCCAGCTCTGGGACATGCTCTCGCTCTACAGCTGCATGCTCTCGCCGGAGAGCACGCCGGACACGCTGCTCTGTGCGGTACCCCGGGCCCCCGGTGGCGAGGAGATCACGTTCACCCTGCGGGGGTCGGGCGCGGGGTTCGCGCTGGACCCCTGGCCCTTCGTCGAGAGCCGCATCGTCCTGCGCTGGAAGGCCCGCATCCTGCCCGACCGGCTGTACACCAGCGACGCGGAACTCCAGGAGGCCTATTCCCAGGCGCCGCTCCAGGAACAGCAGGTCGTCCTGCACCCCTGCTGAAAGCGCAAGGGACCCGCCCCGGATGGGGCAGGTCCCGATTGTCGTTTCCTGTGCCGAATTAGAGGTCGCCGCCGGCGTAGGAGTGCAGTCCCACGATCAGCAGGTTGACGCCGACCAGGGTGAAGAGGACGACGCCGAAGCCCAGCACGGCGAGCCAGGCGGCCGGGCGGCCCTCCCAGCCCTTGCTGATGCGGAAGTGCAGGTAGGCCGAGTAAACGAGCCAGGCGATCAGGGCCCACGTCTCCTTCGGGTCCCAGGCCCAGTACCGCCCCCAGGCCTCCTTCGCCCAGATCATGGCGAAGATCAGGCCGCCGAGGGTGAAGATCGGATAGCCGATCGCCACCGCCCGGTAGCTGATCTCGTCCAGGAGCTCCGGGTCGCCGGTCACCCGCACGGCCAGGGCGTCGCCGATCCGGCCCCTGGCGACGAAGCGCCGGATGAAGCCGTAGAGCAGGGCGCCGACCACCACCGAGTAGAGCAGGGTGTTCAGGTGCTTGCCCCGCCACCCGTAGGGCACGACCACGGTGGGCAGCGGGATCCCCAGGAACGACCCCTTCTCCCCCACCGCCGCGCCGTAGGGTCCGATGATGGGCGGCAGGTGGTAGGTCGTCCCGCCGTTGTTGAAGATCCACTGGAAGCCGGCGTAGCGGAAGACCAGCGCCATCACAGTGAAGCCGACCAGCACCAGGATGACGTAGAAGAGGACCTCCAGGAGCCTCACGCCCCAGATGCGCTCCCAGCGGCTCTGGGGGAGGGCGCCGGGGGCCGCAGACTCCAGCGAAGCAGCGGCTTCGGTGCCGGCCGCGGCCTCGCTGACGGCCCTGGCCTGCTCGATCTCCAGCCCGCGCACCCGGAGCAGGTAGAGCAGCGCCGCACCGAAGGCGACGGCGAAGAAGCCCTCGCCCAGGGCGGCCAGGCTGACGTGCAGCGGCAGCCAGTAGGACTGGAGCGCCGGAATCAGAGGCGTGACCTCAGGCGGAAAGACGTAGGAGTAGGCGAGGAGCGCCAGGGTCACCGGCGTCACCAGCGCACCGAGGAGATACAACCGGTACATCCGGTGCAGGACCAGGAAAGCCACCATGCTCGAGAACGCCAGGAACCCGACGAACTCGTACATGTTGGACGTCGGCCAGAAGCCCGACCCCTGCCACCGGGCGATGATCGCCAGGCCGTGCAGCACGACGCCGACGACGTTGGCGACCGTACCGTGACCGGGCGTCCGGGCGAAGCGGGTGCCCCGGGAAAACCGCTGGCCCAGGGTGCCCGAAACGTAGAGCAGAAACGCGAACAGGTACGCGGCGAACGCGCCGATCAGCAGCCACTGGGACGCGTCCAGCAGGAACTGGTTGCGCGGCGTCATCTCAGTTTGCCCCCTCCCCCTGGGGTGCGCCGAACAGGCGCTTCATCTCCCGGCCGAGCGCGAACTTGTTTTTGTACGCCCGGGCGCCGATGAGGATCCGGCCGTCCTCCTCACGGACCCACACCTGCCAGTGGAAGATGAAGAACGTAATCAGCATGCCGATGAAGACGATCGCAAGCCCGAAGTACATGTACGGCACCGTCTTGTCCCGGTGCAGCTTCAGGGCGGTGTACCAGCGGCTTTCCACCCGCTCGACTTCCAGGTAGTAGGGCCCCGTGTAGACCCCCTCCCGGCCGCGGGCCATGGCCAGGGCGATCCGGCCCACACTCTCGCCGTCGTCCGCCCTTCTCACCTCGGCGAACAGCACCGGGTTGCGTACCTCGTAGGAGGCGTTGGTGGGCTGGTTGGTCTCGGGGTCCAGGATGAAGTCGTGCAGGTAGGTGAGCACGACCAGCTTCAGGCCGGTGCCGTCCAGCGTGTACTCAGGTGCCGGGTCGCGCAGGTCAAACGGGATGGTGGCCACGGTGCGCCCCGTGCTGGCCTCCACCAGCCGCAGGTGGGCCACTCCCGGCTCCTCCCGCCACGAGGCCTGGTAAATTTCCCAGCCGCCGTACGCGAGCGGCTTGTTTACCTCTATGTTCGCCCGGAGCACCTCCTCGCCATCCACGATGATGGAGGCGTCGGTGACATACTTGGAAGGCATGCCGTTCGGGTACAGCTCCAGCGTGAACTTGTGGTTCGTGATGGCGAAGTTCTCCCCGGGCACCTTCACCGTCTGCCCGTCGGGGATCCAGACGTCCCGCACCTCGTCCCAGCCCGGCAGGGCCTTGGCGAACGCGGCAAGGCAGACGACCACGAGGCCGATGTGCAGGATGTACGGACCGTAGCGGCTGAGCCGGCCTTTCTCCGCGTACAGGCACTCCCGGTCCCGCCAGGTGCGGTAGCCCGCCCTCTTCAGCTTTGCCTCGGCCTGCTCCAGCGTGCCGGCAACCTCCAGCACGACCTGCTGCTTGCGCAGGAAGTGCGGCAGCTTCCACACCTGCGGGTGGGTCAGCTGCCGGTGCAGCGGCACGAGCCGGTGCAGCGAACAGATGACGAGGCTGACGACCAGCATCAGCACCAGGGTGGCGTACCACCAGGAGGAGTAGGCATCGGTCAGCCCCAGCTTCAGAAAGAGGTTGCCCCAGAATTCACCGTACCGCTCGGGATAGTACACTTCCGGGGGCCGCCAGTCCGGGTACATCGACTCCTGCTCGATCAGGGTGCCCGCGATGGACGCGATCGCAAGGGCGATGATGATCCACGATGCGACCTTCGTTGAGGCAAAGAAATCCCAGGTCCGGTCCAGCAGCACCACCCAGGGATTCGGTCCCTGGACACGCGCCCGGGGCCGGTCGCCCAGGGCCCGCCCGCAGTGCGGGCAGAAGTGGGCCCCGGCCGGTAGCGGGCGCTGGCAGTCGGGACAGATCGCTGCGTGTAGAGCGGCCAGTGCGCAATTCCCCCCTTGCCAATTCCCCCACAAGCGACGGGTTCCGGCTGGAACCCCCTGCGCTAGAACCCCGTGAATCCGGTGATCTCCAGGAGCCAGGCCGAGATACGTTCAAGCCCGCCCGTCGCCAGCAGGATGCCCATGAACACCATCACGGCGCCGCCCACCCGCTGAATGGCCAGTGAGTACCGGGCGAGGCTGCGCACGGAGCCCAGCGCGTAGGCCATCCCAATGAAAGGCAGGGCGAAGCCGACCGAGTAGGCGAGGAGCAGCAACCCGCCATACCCCGGGTTGGAAGCCGCCAGGGCGAGCACGGCCCCGAGGATGGGCCCGATGCAGGGCGTCCAGCCCGCGGCGAAGGTCAGGCCAATCAGGGCGGACCCGAGGTACCCTTCCGGCCGGGTCGTCAGCTGCCGGCGGGTGTCGCGCATCAGGAAGGGCAGCCGCACGACCCCCAGGAGCGTGAGGCCCATCAGGCTGATGAAGATACCGCCCACCACCGGAAGCCACGAGCGGCTGCTGTAGAAGAAGGAACCCAGCGCGCTGGCCGTGAGGCCGAGCGCGACGTAGATGACCGAGAACCCCGCGAAGAACGCCAGGCTGTGCTTGAGCACATGCGCGCGCACAGCCCTGCTGCCTTCGGAGAGCTGGTCCACCGAAACGCCGGTCAGGTAGCTGAGAAACGAGGGGTAGATCGGCAGGACGCAGGGCGACACGAACGAGAGGACCCCTGCGCCGAAGGCGAGGAACAGGTTTGGCGTGACCATCGGCATCGGTTCCCCGTCAGCGCGCCATGAGCCGCTGGACTTCAAACTCGATCTGCGCCCGGGACATCTGGTACTGGTAGACCGCGCGCACAATGCCGTCCCGATCGATGAAGAACGTCGCCGGGATCGGCAGGATGTTGTACGCCGACTGGGCCTCCTCCCCGGAGTCGATGAGCACCGGCAGGTCGAGGCCGAGGCGATTCATGAAGTCGCGCACGGTCACGCGCGATTCGCCGACGTTGATCGCGTAGAACTGTAGGCCCTGGTCCTTGTACCGGTCATAGACCGCCTGGAAATCGGGCATCTCCCTGCGGCACGGCGGGCACCACGTCGCCCAGAAATTGAGGATGACCGGCCTCCCCCTGAGGTCCGAGAGCCGCACCGTGCCGCCGTCCAGGGCCGGGATCTCGAAGTCGGGCGCCGGCGAGCCCACCTGGGGCACCGTATTCGCATCGGTTCGGGGAACCAGCAGCATGAACAGAACGACGAACGCCATGACGCCCAGCGACACGCCGGAGACCCAGCGCTTCCACGCCGGCCGCCGCCCGAGTTCGGCGGCTTTCCGCGCCGCTGCGGCCGCTTGGGCATCCCAGCCGCACGCGTGGCAGAACCGGGCGTCCGGCAGGAGGCTGGTCCGGCACTCCGGACAGTGCATCGCGGAACACCTCACCCCGCGTTTACAGTCGCTGCGGAAAGGGTCGCGGATACCTGCGGCTACGGGGCTCGTACGCCTCATTATAACAATGTGTCGCCACTTTGGGTCAATCCAGCCTCCATCGGAACTGCCACACAACGAAGGGTCCGCACCCTCAGGTGCGGACCCGATGGTGCCCGCCGCCATGCTCCCGGAACCGGCGAGCCCGGTCAGCGCCCGGCCGCGCAGCCCGCCGGCGGGTATCGAAAGGCTGCGTGCTGGTTCCAAGCACGCAACTCCGGAAACATCCGGTCCACGGCCAGGGAGATCTCCACCATCCGCAGGCCGCCGCGCTGCTCCACGGGCAGCCGCGCCGTTTCGGCCAGCATTCGCCCGAGGCGGCGGCTCAAGGCATGCAGCTCCGCCTCGTTGGAGAAGTCGCCGGCTGCGGCAGCCTGCAGCACCGCACGGTGGCGCCGGCGCAGCCGCAGGAGCTTTTCGTAGAGATCACCGGGCATCCGGCCCTCAAAGCTCTGAACCACAACCCCCACCGGTCGTCCTCCTCCCTTCAGCGCGACCCCGTCGGGACGAACAGCACCTGGCCGGGATAGATCTCCGCCGAGGTAAGGCCGTTCAGCCGCTGGATCTCATAGATGACCTCGCGCACGTCGCGGTCGCCGGAGTAGGTGACGGCGATGTCCCACAGCGTGTCTCCGGGGGCGACCGTGTGATGAACGCCGGCCGGCGGCTCGCTTCCCTGGGTGTGCACCAGGCGGGGGAACAGCAGTACGGCCGCGACCACCGTGACGACGAACAGCAGAGCGAGCGTTCGGGCCCTGCGCACGGCCTTCGGTGTGCGCCTCCGAACCCGCCGTGCCCAGGACCGGGCGCTGCACGCCGCCATGAGAACCCCTCCTTCGACCGAACGGCCTTTTGGATCGAGCGGAACTTGTGTTCGCCTCCAGGCTACCACGAATGGATGTTCTCGTCAAGCCCGTCCGCGCATTTTTTCGAACAGGCGTTTGCAGACCGGCGGACATGTGGTACAATCTAGCCGACCGGACCGAGCGCCGGAGAGATCGGGGTGGGGCAGCTCTGACACGGGAGGGGCTCCCGCCCTCATCACAGGGGGTGTCGCTGATGCCGGAACCCTTGACGGAGCGCCAGCGCCAGATCCTGCAATTTATCAAGGATGAGATCCGCACCAAGGGCTATCCGCCTTCGGTGCGGGAGATCGGCGAGGCCGTCGGCCTCAGCTCGAGTTCCACCGTTCACGGGCACATCACCCGGCTGGAGGAGAAGGGGTACATCCGCCGTGACCCCACGAAGCCCCGGGCCATTGAGGTGCTGGACGGAAGCTACACGCACCTGAAGCGCACCATCGCGGTGCCCGTGGTCGGGCGCGTGACCGCTGGTCAGCCGATCCTGGCGCAGGAGTCGATCGAGGATCACTTCCCGCTGCCGGCGGACTTCGTCCGGGCCGACGAGTCGGAGCTGTTCTTCCTCACCGTTCAGGGCGACTCGATGATCGAGGCGGGCATCCTCGACGGCGACTACGTTCTGGTTCATCGCCAGCAGCACGCCAACAACGGCGACATCGTCGTCGCGCTCATCGAGGACGAGGCCACCGTCAAGCGTTTCTTCAAGGAGAAGGACCACATCCGGCTCCAGCCCGAGAACCGGTTCATGGATCCGATCATCGTCCCGGACTGTCAGATCCTGGGCAAGGTGGTCGGCCTGGTCCGGCGGATGGTCTAGCCAGGAGCGCAAGAGGCCCTGTGCGAGCACACGGCTCGCACAGGGCCTGCTTCGTCTCCGGGTTCGCCGCGCCGGGGCTTCGTCAGATCAGGACCTTGGCCACGAAGGCCAGGGTCAGGCCCAGGGCCACGACCACGTTGATCACCACCGAGCCCAGGACGCCCACCAGCCCGCCCAGGCCCGCACGGAACGCCTCGCCGCCCGAACGACCGGCGAACAGCTCGAAGAGCAGCGCGCCCAGGAACGGCCCCAGCAGCAGCCCCAGCGGCATGAAGAACAGCCCGGCGATGGACCCGATCACCGCCCCCCATGCCCCGGCCCGGCCAGCGCCGAAGCGCTTCGCGCCCCAGGCGCGGGCGTAGTGCTCGGCCACCTGGGTCGCCACCACCACCAGCAGGGCCACGGCGAGGAAGCCGGGCGTGATCTCGCGAAAGCCCTCCACCAGGGCGTAGCCGAGCATCGCCAGGAAGACGATCGGCAGTCCCGGAAGCGCCGGGATCAGCGTCCCCGCCACCCCCACCAGCATCACGGCGACGGCGACCGCAAAGGCTGCCCACTGCCAGGCCATGGCACCACTCTCCTCTACAGTTTCAGAATCCCGGCGGCCGCCAGTTCGTTCGCGGCCCGGAGGGCGGCCAGGATGACGTGCTCCCGGGTAAGCCCTCCCTGAAAGTAAGCGACGTACGGCGGCCGCACCGGCCCGTCAGCGGAGAGTTCGATGGACGACCCCTGGACGAAGGTGCCGGCGGCCATGATCACCGGGTCGTCGTACCCCGGCATGGCCCAGGGCTCCGGGCGGACGTGGGCGTCCGCCGGGCTGGCCTTCTGCACCGCCTGGCAGAACGCGATGAGCGCCTCGGGCGTGCCCAGTTCGACCGCCTGCACCAGGTCGGAGCGGTAGGCGTCGTAGGCGGGCCGCACGGCGAAGCCCAGCTCGGCGAAGAAGGCGGCCGTGAACTGGGCCCCCCGCAGCGCCTCGCCGGTGACGTGGGGAGCGAGGAAAAGCCCCTGGTAAAGGAGCCGGTTCACGCCCAGGTTCGCCCCCACCTCCGGCCCGATGCCGGGAGCGAAGAGCTGCGCGGCGGCCCGCTCCACCAGGTCGGCCCGGCCGACGATGTAGCCGCCGGTGGGCGCGATGCCCCCGCCGGGGTTCTTGATCAGCGACCCGCAGGTCAGGTCCGCCCCCACGTGCGGCGGCTCCTGGGTTTCCACGAACTCGCCGTAACAGTTGTCCACGACGACGACGATGTCGGGGTTGGCGGCCTTGGCGGCGCGGATGATCCGCCCGATCTCCGCCACCGTGAGCGGCGCCCGCAGGGAGTACCCCCGGGAGCGCTGGATGAAGAGGCAGCGGGCGTCCGGCTTCCGGACCGCCGCCGCCACTGCCTCCAGGTCCACGGTCTGGCCGGGCCGCAGGGGCACCTCCTCATACGCCACGCCCCACTCCGTGAGGCTCCCCGGCTTCCCCCGGATGACCTGCTGCAGCGTGTCGTAGGGTGCGCCGGCGGCGGCGATCAGCCGGTCGCCGGGGCGCAGGACGGCGAAGAGCCCGGTCGCGATCGCGTGGGTGCCCGAGGCGAACTGGACCCGCACCAGGCCCGCCTCCGCCCCGAAGGCGCGGGCGAAGACCTCGTCCAGCTTCTCCCGGCCGATGTCGTTGTACCCGTAGCCGGTGGACTCGGCGAAGTGGACCTCGGAGACGCCAGCCTCCTGGAAGGCGGCCAGGACCCGGGCCTGATTGCGCAAGACCAGCTCGTCGACCAGGGCCCACACCGGCCGGACCCGCTCCAGGGCGGCTTCGGCCGCGCGGGCGATCGGTTCGGGGCAGTCGGGGATCAGCTGGTTCCACATGTTCAACGGCGTAACCTCCAGTGAGCACCAATTGGCGGCATCCAGTCCATTTTACCCGCCGCGGCCCGCCGCAGGAAAGGCGCAGGCGCGCAGGCGGGTCAGCCCCACTCCATCCGGATAGTCCCAGCACCGGGCGGACCCCCACCCCGCGGCCGGCGGTCCCACTTTTCTCACACACCGTGCGCGTCCCCCCCCCCACCCAGAAAAGCAGAGACAG
>QGVE01000211.1 GCA_003242675.1 Bacillota bacterium
GGCGTGTACTGGGCGGCAGGCCCGGCGCTGATCTGGACGCGGTCTTCCGCTGGGAGGCGCCGCCCGCCGGGCCTGCCGCCCAGTACACGCCGCCGGACGAGCTGCCCCGCCTCTACACGCTGGACGGCACCGGTCAGCCGCGCACCAAGCTGACCGGGGACGCGGTGATCGCCTCCGCGGACACCGAGCCCGGGCGCATCACGGTGAACGGCTACGCCAGGCACCTCTTCGAGGCCAACGTGGTGGCCCGCCTCCTGGACAGCCAGGGGCAGGAGGTGGCGAAGGCCTCCACGACCGCCGCCGCCTCGATGTGGAACTGGGGGGAGTTCACCATCGTGCTGGAGCACGACGCCCCTGCCGGCGAGTACCGGCTGGAGGTCGGCGACTACAGCATGCGGGACGGCGTCTGGCAGCCGCGGGTCGTGCAATATGTGACCGTGAAGTGAGCAGCGGAGCCGTCGCTCACCCTGAGCCTACCAAACAGCCGTGCGCACGAACAAGACCGAACAGTTCGCCTTTTTCCGACAGTGATCGACACACAGAGCCCTCCCGGCATGGCCGGAAGGGCTCTGTGTTGCGCTATTCCAGGGCATCGGCCGGCAGAACGAACGCTACTCCGCAGGCAGCGTCCACGTCTCGTCGAGCACCAGCGTGGCCGAGGGACGCACGTAGCGGACGATCAGGCGCTCCGACCGGCGGAAGGACTCGGGCAGCTCGTTCCACCACATGACCGAAACGCGAACCCGCACTTCGTCCGCCCCGGCGAGTACGGTTCCGCCGCCTCCGCCGAGGTTGGTCATCACCTCGCCGGCGTCGTTCACGATTTCGAATCCAGGCCCCAGCGCCGGCTGACCGCCGGGTTCAGCCGCTTCCAGGGGCCGGCGCCCGCCCATTTGTAGCGCGGATTGCACGTACGGGGCCTTCCGCCTGGGCGTGCGCTGCTCGATGGACACGCCGCTGTCGGTGGCGAACACCGTCACCAGTTCGCTATCGTAGAACCGCACCGCCACCTGATCCTCCGGGTCCATCCGCCTGTCGGCCGAAGACGGCCGCTCCCGGTACTTGGCCCAGTTCACCGGCCACTCCAGCACCTGGTCCGTGACGAACGTGATGCCCCGCAGCCGCAGCTCCACCGCCGCCGGCCACCGGTTCAGGCCGTCGTAGGTGAGGGTGAACCGGTAACGTCCGCGGTCGCCCGTGGGTTCGACCAGGTAGGACCTCGCCTCCAGTTCCTGCCCGCCGGCGACGAGCGTGGCTGAGAGGGCCGGATTCCTCTCCCCGTCCGGGAGGGTGATCAAGCCCGTGAGCCTCGTCTCCCCGATGCCCACCTCCAGCGCCTCCAGGGCGAGGGTACGCCCGAGCCACGTGTGCTGCTGCCGCCACGGGACGACCTCGGGCGGGGGCTCGGCGAGATACGCGCCATCCCAGGGCAGGCGGATGTGCGCTTCCTCGAAGAAGGTTGTTCCTGTCCCGATCCACTGCGGGCCGGTCCGGGGATCGACCTTCATCCAGCGGCGGAGGTTCAGCGTGAGGTGAGGCAGGTCCGGATCCGGCTCGACCGGGCTGAAGGTCAGCACCGAGTGGAAGCCCTCCGGCGAGAAGCCGCCCCAGGTGGCGAGGTGGCTCCAGTCGGTGCCGCCGAGGCTCAGGATTCCCTCCGAGTCGTCGTCGCGCAGATAGGCCTCGAACGGGAACCAGTATCCGTCCTCCGCCGCGGTTACCGTGTAGAGCACGTACACCTGCCGCCCGCTGAACCAGGCCTTCTCCACCGTGATCGTGGCGTCCGTGCGCGGGATCCGCTCCGTGACCCCGACGTCCACGACCAGGCCGTGCGCCGCGGCCCGGTCCCAGCCCGGGATCGCCCGCCGGGCGACCTCCTCGGGGCCAGCGACGCGCGGCGGGATCATCTGCCGCTGGGCGAGGCTCCGGCGGCCGGCGACGTAGCTCAGGCCGCTGGCGGCGACAAGCAGCACGACGACCAGGGCCAGACCGGCGTACACGGCGCGGCGGAGCCGCCGGAAGAATGCCCGGGCCGGCTGCTCCAGTTGGGGCAGGTCCTGCGGCATTGGCGGGGGCTGCGGGGCCCTCGCCTCCCGCAGCCGCTCCCGGCAGGTGGGGCACGCTTCCGCGTGCTCCTCCAGGATCTGCCGCGTGGCCGGCGAGAGCAGGTCGTCGGCGTAGAGCGGCAGCAGGTCCTCGGTCAGCGCGCAGAGGTCGATTCTCACCCGTCTCGCCCCCCTTCCAGCTTCAGGTAGGCCTCCTTCAGCATCCGGCGGGCCCGGAAACAGGTGACCCGGGCCCACGTCTCCGACCTGCCCAGCACCTGGCCGATCTCGGCGTAGCGCAGCCCCTCGTACTCCCGCAGGACCAGGGCCTCCCGGTAAGGCTCGGGCAGGGCCGACAGCGCCCGGGCCAGGCGGCGGCGTTCTTCGCGGGCCTCCGCGACCTCGTCGGGCGGCGCATAAGGGGCGGCGGGCGGATCCGCGGGCGGCTTCCGGCTCTCTTTCGCCAGGCGCTTGCGGTACTGGTTCCGCGCGATCGCGTAGAGCCAGGTGGTCAGGCTGCTCTCCCTGCGGAACCGGGGGAGGGATAGGATCGCCTGCAGAAACGTCTCCTGGGTCAGTTCCTCCGCCACGTCGGGGTCGCCGGTGAGGGCGGCCAGGAACCGGTAGATCGGCTCGTGCAGTTCGGTGTACAGATCTTCCAGCCGGTCCGCCACTGCCGCCGCTCACCTCCGTCTGTGAAGTTGGTACCGAAAAAGGGCACTTTCGTTACACCGAATTCAGCGCCTTCTGCCGCGAAGGCGCCCCGGAAAGGAGCCGCACCGCATGTCCGGCGAGATCGTGATCCATGGGGCCCGGCTGCACAACCTGAAGAACATCACCGTCCGCATCCCCAAGAACAAACT
>QGVE01000212.1 GCA_003242675.1 Bacillota bacterium
CATCTCCGTCTTCATCTCCAACAGCGCGACGGCGATGATGATGCTGCCGATCGGGCTCGCGGTCATCAACCAGGTGAACGAGCTGCGGCAGCAGAACGGGGAAGTGGTGGACACCAACAACACCAACTTCCCGGCCCTGATCATGCTGGCCATCGCCTACGCGGCGTCCATCGGCGGCGTCGGCAGCATCATCGGGTCGCCGCCCAACGCGATCATGGTGGGCGTGGCTGCCTCGGCCCTGGGCATCGAGATCAGCTTCCTCGACTACATGCTGGTCGGGATCCCGGTCTTCCTGGTCTTCACGCTCATCGCGTGGCGGATCATGCTGCGGGTCATGCCGCCGGGCTTCCGCGAGGTCCCGGGCGGGCGGGAGTTCGTGCGCCGGCAGCTCGCCGAACTGGGCCCGATGAGCAACGAGGAGTGGAAGGTGCTCGGCGTCTTCGCCGTCACCGCCCTGCTGTGGATCCTCTACCCGTTCTTCCTGAAGGGCGTGGTGCCGGGCATCAGCGACGCGATGGTGGCGATCTTCGGCGCCCTGCTCCTGTTCTTCATCCCCAGCAGCCGGGGCCGGGGCGAGTTCCTGCTGGACGGCTCGGCGATGCGGCAGATCCCCTGGGGCGTGCTCCTGCTCTTCGGCGCCGGGTTCTGCGTCGCGGACGTCTTCCAGAACACGGGCGTGGCCGCGTGGCTGTCCGGGTTCCTGGAGGGCCTGAAGGGGGCGCCCTACTTCCTCATCGTCCTAGCCGTTGCGACCATGCTGGTCTTCCTGACGGAGATCACCTCCAACACGGCGATCGCCGCCATCTTCATGCCCATCATGGCGAGCCTGGCCGCCGCGCTGAACGTCGCGCCGACGGGCCTGATGATGGTGGCCGCCCTGGGCGCCACGCTGGCGTTCATGATGCCCGTGGGCACGCCGCCCAACGCGATCGCGTTCAGCACCGGCTACCTGACGATCCGGCAGATGATCAAGGTGGGCTTCTTCCTCAACCTGGCCTCGATCATCACGATCACGCTGTTCGGCTACTTCTGGATCCCGCTTGTGTGGGGCCAGTAGCGGTGCCCGGGCGGCCAAACTGCCCCGGACCTGTCCCTTTCGGACAGGTCCGGGGCAATAGTCTTTTTGGGCGATTGACGGCCCCGTCGGTGAGGGTTAACCTCTGACTTGGAAATTTCCCATATCCTCACAATTAACCCGTCTGCCAAACGGTCGCACCAAGTCCGAGATTAATCCGTGCACGGTTTGCTGCAGTTCCACAGGGAAGGAGAGATCTCATGCTAGCGCAGGAATCCGCACCCACGGCTGCGGGGGAGAAGCCATCACCGGCCCTGAATCGCGCGCAGAAGATCGGACTCGTACTCGGCCCGTCGCTCTGCCTCCTCATCGGCCTGTTCCTGCGTCCCGCGGGACTGGGACCCGATGGTGTGGCCGCTTTGGCAGCCACCGTGTGGGTTGCGGTCTGGTGGGTGACCGAGGCCATCCCCATTCCCATCACCAGCCTGCTGCCGCTCATTCTCTACCCGGCCCTGGGGCTGGGCTCGGTGGGGGACGTGGTGACCGCCTACGCCGACCCGACCCTCTTCCTGTTCCTCGGGGGCTTCATCATCGCGGTCGCGATCGAGCGCTGGAACCTGCACCGGCGCCTCGCGCTCACCGTCATCAGCGCGCTGGGCACCAGCCCGCCCCGGCTCGTGCTGGGCTTTATGCTGGCCACCGGCGCCATCTCCGTGTTCATCTCCAACAGCGCGACGGCGATGATGATGCTGCCCATCGGCCTGGCCGTCGCCAAGCAGATCGAGGATCTACGCCGGAAAAACGGCGAGGCGCCTGATGACAACTTCCCCACCCTGATCCTGCTGGCGATCGCCTACGCGGCCTCCATCGGCGGCATCGGCAGCCTGATCGGGTCGCCCTCGGTGGCGATCATGGCCGGGGTGGCCTCCTCGGCCCTGGGCATCGAGATCCGCTTCTTCGACTACCTGCTGGTGGGCATTCCGCTGTTCTTCCTCTTCACCTTCATCGCGTGGCGGATCCTGCTCCGGGTCCTGCCGCCGGGCTTCCGCGAGGTCAAGGGCAGCCGGGAGCTGGTGCGGAGCCAGCTCGCGGCGCTGGGGCCGATGACGCCCGACGAGCGGAAGGTGCTGGGGGTGTTCTGCACCACGGCCCTCCTGTGGATCGTCTACCCGTTCCTGCTGAAGGGCGTGGTGCCGGGCATCTGCGACGCGATGGTGGCGGTCTTCGGCGCCCTGCTCCTCTTCCTCCTCCCCAGCAGCCGGGGCGATCGGCTGCTGGACGAATCCGCCCTCCAGGAGCTGCCCTGGGGCGTGCTCCTGCTCTTTGGCGCCGGGTTCTGCATCGCGCAGGTCTTCCAGACGACGGGCGTGGCCGCCTGGTTCTCCAGCTTCCTGGCGGGCCTGGCGGGGGCGCCGCACATTCTCGTCGTCCTCGCGGTCACCACCCTGCTGGCCTTCCTCACGCAGATCACCTCCAACACCGCGACCTCCGCGATCTTCATGCCCATCCTCGCGAGCCTGGCCACGGCCATGGGGGTTGCGCCGGCCGGCCTGATGGCGGCGGGTGCCATTGCCTGCTCGCTGGCGTTCATGTTGCCCGTGGCCACGCCGCCCAACGCCATCGTCTTCAGCACGGGCCTGGTGACGGTGCAGCAGATGGTGCGGGCGGGCTTCCTCATCAACCTCGCGGCGATCGTGATCATCACGCTGGTGGCTACCTTCTGGATTCCGCTGGTCTGGGGTTACTGACGGGAAAAGGCAAGCCGCCCCGGCGTCGTCCGGGGCGGTTCTGCTTTGCGCGCCCGGCGCATCGGGGCTTGTGACGGCAGTATTTTGCCAATTCGGGCTAGAGCGAAGAGGAAAACGACGGGCGGTGGGGAAATGTGAGA
>QGVE01000086.1 GCA_003242675.1 Bacillota bacterium
GCAGCCCTCCTGACGCGGGCGGTGCGGGGGCCTCCCTTGGACAGGGACCTTCCACGGGGGCCGAGAATCGGAGGGGCCGGCAAGCCCAGGCTTGCCGGCCCCTCTCCCCTGGCGCGGGCTGCGCTCAAACCACCGCGCCTTCCTCCAATACCAACCGCCCGTCCTGGATGGCCGCCATCGCCCCGATGGGCAGCGTGACGTTGGGCACGCCGTGGCCGAACGCCTCGGTCTGATAGACAGGCAGGTCCAGGTCGTCCAGCGCCTCCGCCACGGCCAGGGCCAGACCTTCCTCGGGCGACGGCCGGTCCCGGAAGCAGCCCTCCATGTGCCCGAAGAGGAGGGCGCTCAGCCCGTCCAACGCCCCCGCGAGCCGCAGCTGCACCAGCCCGCGCAGGACCGCCGACGTCAGCAGGCCGACCCCCTCCAGGAAGAGGATCGCCCCTGCGGTATCGGGCCAGTAGGGCGTCCCCAGCAGGTGGAGCACGCCGTTCCAGCAGCCGCCCACCAGCCGGCCACGCACGGCGCCGCCGTCCGGGCCCGCCTGCCCTGCCTGCCCTTCGCGTTCGGCCCGCCCCGCTCGCACCGTCCGGACCGGACCGGCCCATTCGGGCAGCGGCCCGGGAGGCGCGGGGTCGGTCAGCAGCCGCAGCAGGTGAGGCGCCTCCCGCTCGGCGTCGGGCGAACCCAGCCCTTCGGCCAGCCCTGACGCGTGGAAGCTGACGAGGCCGGCCCGGCTGAGGATCGCCGCCTGAAGGATGGTGATGTCGCTCATGCCGATGAGCGGCTTGGGATGGCGGGCGATCAACGCGTAGTCCAGCCCGTCCACCAGCGTGATGGCCGTGACGCCGCCGGTGGCGCAGAAGATGGCTTTCACCTCCGGGTCGGCCCACAGGGCGTGCAGGTCGGCGAGCTGTGCCTCCCGGCTTCCGGACCGGATCCCCTCCCGGGCCCAGAGGGATTCACCCTCCCGCACCCGAAAGCCATAGGCCTCCAGCCGCCTCATCCCGGCCTCCACCTCTTCCCGGCGGGAGACCACGGGGCCCGACGGGGCGACGACCCCGATCAGGTCGCCGGGCCGCAGCCGGGGCGGCTTGACCACGGACCGGCTCCCGCTCACGGCCGGATCCGCCCCATGACCAGGAGGTCCACATACTGACCGTCGCGGAAGGCCGCCATCCGCTTGCGCCCCTCGACGGCGAAGCCGAAGGACTCGTAGAGCTTGATCGCCCGCTCGTTGTCGGGGTAGACCTCCAGCTCGATGCGGAGGATGTTGAGCCAGCGGTCGGCGGCGTCGATCGCGGCCGCCATCAGCGCCTTGCCGATGCCCCGCCCCTGGTAGGCGTCGTGCACCGACATGCCCAGGGTGGCGACGTGCAGGGTCCGGGGGTTCCGGCTGCGGTGCAGCCCGAGGCTGCCCACCACCCTCCCGTCCACCTCCGCCACGAGCAGGTAGTCGTACTTGGGGTCGTTCGCCTCCAGCCGCTTCCGCCACACCTCCGGCGTGGTGTGCGGCAGCTGAAAGGTGTTGTAGTAGACCGCCGGCTGCGCCAAGATCTCCGCGAACGCCTCTGCATCGGATGGCCGGGCCATGCGGATCTTGATCTGGTCCACCGGTGCGCCTCCTTTCTGAAGCGTGGCGGGCCACCGCCGGGCCGGCGGCCCCGCACGGGCGATTGCCGCGCATGCCATCATCCGAGGAGAATACGGGCTGTCCCGGCAGCGTGATCGGCGCGCGGGACAGCCCTTTCCTGTGCTAGACCGTCGTGCGGATGTGCAGCTCCTGCAGCTGTTTCGGCGACACCTCGCTGGGGGCGTCGGTCATGAGGCACGTGGCCTTGGCCGTCTTGGGGAAGGCGATCACGTCCCGGATCGTCTGCCGGCCGGCCAGGAGCATCACGAACCGGTCCAGGCCGAAGGCGATGCCGCCGTGGGGCGGCGCGCCGTACTCGAAGGCGTCCAGCAGGAAGCCGAACTTGGCCTGCGCCTCCTCCGGCGTGAAGCCCAGCAGCTCGAACATACGGTTCTGCAAGGGCCGCTGGTGGATTCGGATGGACCCGCCGCCCAGCTCGACGCCGTTCAGGACCAGGTCGTAGGCGTTGGCCCGGATGGACGCCAGCTCCTCCCGGGTCGCGCCCTCCTTGTAGACCTTGTCCAGGTCGTCGGGGTGGGGCGAGGTGAACGGATGGTGCACCGCCACGAACCGGTTCTCCTCCTCGTCCCACTCCAGCAGCGGGAAGTCGACCACCCAGACGAGGCTGAACTCGTCGGGCTTCCGGAGCCCCAGCCGGTTGCCCATCTCGACCCGCAGGGCCCCGAGGGCGGCGGCCACCACGTCCGGCTGGTCGGCGACGAAGAGCAGCAGGTCGCCGGGCTCGCCCCGCAGCCGCCGGAGGATCTCCGCCGTCTCCGCCTCGGTGAGGAACTTGGTGAAGGGGGAGCGCACCTCGCCGCCCGGGCCCAGGGCGATGTAGGCGAGCCCCTTCGCCTTGTAGGTCTTCACGAAGTCGGTCAGTTCGTCGATCTGCTTGCGGGAGTACCCGCCGCAGCCCTTGGCGTTGATGCCCTTCACCTGGCCGCCCGACTCGACGGCGCTCCGGAAGACGCCGAAGCCGCAGCCCGCCGCCACGTCGCTGATGTCCACCAGCTCCATGCCGAAGCGCAGGTCGGGCTTGTCGGAGCCGTACCGGGCCATCGCCTCGGCGTAGGTCAGCCGCCGGAAGGGCGTCGCGATCTCCAGGCCCAGGGCTTCCCGGAAGACCCGGGCGACCATCTGCTCCGTGATCGCCAGGACGTCGTCCCGCTCGACGAACGACATCTCCACGTCGATCTGCGTGAACTCCGGCTGCCGGTCGGCTCGCAGGTCCTCGTCCCGGAAGCAGCGGACGATCTGCACGTACCGCTCCAGGCCGGCCACCATGCAGAGCTGCTTGAAGATCTGCGGCGACTGGGGCAGGGCGTAGAACTTGCCCGGGTTCACCCGGGAGGGCACCAGGTAGTCGCGCGCCCCCTCCGGGGTCGACTTGGTCAGCATCGGCGTCTCGATCTCGAGGAAGCCGTGCTCGTCGAAGAAGTCCCGCACCGCCTTGGTGACCCGGTGGCGGAGGATCAGGTTCCGCTGCATCTCCGGCCGGCGCAGGTCGAGGTAGCGGTACTTGAGCCGCACCGTCTCATCGACGTCGATGTTGTCCTGAATGTAGAACGGCGGGGTCTTGGACGGGTTGAGGATGCGCAGCTCCTGCGCCCGGATCTCGTACCGGCCGGTGGGGATGTTGGGGTTGACCGCATCCGGCGCCCGGCGCACCAGCCGGCCGCGCACCGCCAGCACGTACTCCGAGCGCACCTGCTCGGCCTTGCGGAAGACCTCGCCGCCGCACTCCTCCGCGTCGAACACGACCTGGACCAGGCCGCTGCGGTCCCGCAGGTCGATGAAGATCAGGCCGCCGTGGTCCCGCCGCCGCTGGACCCAGCCGTTCACCACGACCTCCTGGTCCACCAGGTGCTCGCCTACCTCGCCGCAGAAGACTGTCCGCTTCATGCCCTGAATCGACTCGCTCATCTCTCAGCCCTCCGCAAGTGCCCGATAATCTGGTCGATCGGCAGACGCTCCTGTGTCCCCGCGTCCATGTCCCGCACCGTCGCCTCGCCGCGCTGGACCTCGTCCTCGCCCAGGATGACGACGTGCCGGGCGTTCAGCTTTCCTGCGTACTTCATCTGCGCCTTCAGGCTGCGCCCCAGGTAGTCGGTGTCGGCTGAGATCCCCGCGTCCCGGAGCTGGTACAGCAGCTTCAGCCCGACGGGCCGGGCGGCCTCGCCCAGCGTGACGACGAAGACGTCCAGCCGGGGCCGGTCGGCAAAGGCAGCCGTCAGCCCCTCCTCCTCCAGGACCATGAGCACCCGCTCCATGCCCATGCCGAACCCGACGCCCGGCGTGGGCTTGCCGCCGACCACCTCGATCAGCCCGTCGTAGCGACCGCCGCCCCAGAGGGCGGACTGCGCCCCCAGCTTGGGGTGCAGCACCTCGAAGACGGTCTTGGTGTAGTAGTCGAGCCCCCGCACGATGCGGGTGTCGATCCGGTACGGGATGCCCATCGCCTCCAGGTGGCCGAGCAGCCCCTCCCAGTGGCGCCGGCAGTCGTCGCAGAGGTAGTCCAGGGTCTGCGGGGCCGTCCGCTGGGCGGGATGGTCGGCGTCCCGCTTGCAGTCCAGGAGGCGGAGCGGGTTCCGCTCGAACCGCGTCCGGCAGTCCTCGCACAGCTCGCCCAGGTGCGGCCGGAAGTGGTCCTGCAGGGCCTGGCGGTACCGGGGCCGGCACGCGGGGCAGCCGATGGAGTTCAGCGACACCACGAGGCCCGTCAGGCCCAGCCGGGCCACCACGTCCAGCCCCAGCTTGATGACCTCGGCGTCCACCGCCGGGTCCTGGGCGCCGAAGACCTCGACGTCCAGCTGGTGGAACCCCCGGAACCGGCCCTTCTGCACGTTCTCGTAGCGGAACGCCGGGCCGTAGGCGAAGATCTTGGTCGGCTGGGGGTTGTTGGCCAGGCCGTTCTCCAGGTAGGCCCGCACCAGCCCCGCCGTGAACTCCGGCCGCATCGCCATCCGGCGGGCGTCCGGGTCGTCGCCCCGGGGCGTGATGTTGAACATCTCCTTGGTCACGACGTCGGTGGTCGCCCCGACGCCGTGGATGAACAGGTCCACGTACTCCACCACCGGCGGGCGGAGCTCCTGGTAGCCATAGAGCCGGGCGACCTCCCGGAAGATCTCCTCCAGCCGCTGCCAGCGGAAGGAGTCGCGCCAGCCGTACTGCTCGCCGGGCAGGATGTCGTTGAATCCGCGCGGCGCCTGGATGCTCACAGTCCATCCTCCCCTCGCCCCGTGACTGCAAAGGGGTCGTTTTCCCCGAGGTAGACCGGGTCGATCGGCTCCTCCCGCACCTCGCCGTGGACGGCGTAGACCCAGTATGCCCGGGCCCCGGGCCGGGAGCTCACCACCTTGAACAGGGTCTCGCCGACGTAGTGCAGGGCGACGCCGTCGTCGGCCGCGATGCCGTCGCCAAGGACCCCCGCCTTGCGCAGCCGGTGGTAGGCCGGCCTGCGCCCGGGCTCGCCGTCGTAGTGCGGGCAGTGGCTTCCCTTGAGGAAGCCCAGGCCGCGGATGGCGGTGAGCTCCCCCGGCACCGAGTCGGTGACGCCCTGCTCAAACCAGCAGATGGAGCCGGCGCTCAGGCCCGCCAGGATGATGCCCTGCTCCCAGGCGGTGCGGAGCACCTGGTCCAGCTCCCACTCCCGCCACAGGGCCAGCATGTTCTTGGTGTTCCCGCCGCCCACGTAGATCACGTCCTGGACCAGCAGGAGGGCGGCCATGTCCCGGACCGTCGGGCGCAGGAGGGAAAGGTGCGTCGGCTCCGCGCCGAGCTGGGTCATCGCCCGGTAGAAGTCGACGATGTAGCTCTCCGCGTCGCCGCTGGCCGTGGGCAGGAAGCAGACCTTCGGCCGGGCCTTTCCGGTGAGGCTCAGGATGTACCGATCGAGAAGCGGGTTGTCCGGCTCCATGGAGAATCCGCCGCCGCCCATCGCCACAATCTGCTTCATCTGAAGGCCCTCCTTGTACGGATACAAAAGAGCGCTCGTCCGCATGGGACGAGCGCGTGCGCTCGCGGTGCCACCCACGTTGATGCCCACTTGGGCAGGCATCCCCTCGGCAGGGCCGCCATCCTTCGGGCGACCCCCTCCCTCTGCTAACGGCGGGAGTCTCCGGCGCAGCCTACGCAGCCGCCCGGGCCCCTGGCCCCGCGGCCTTCGACTGCGCAGCTCGAGGGCTGTCCGGCTCCGCCGCCTTCCCGCCGACCTTGCAGCCGAGGGCCGGCTCTCTGCAGGGGGCACTCGCGGAGCCCCGTTCCCCGTCATCGCCTTTGATCCTGGATTCTACTGATGTTTCCACGGGCTGTCAATACCCGAAGCCGAAAGTCCACGCGTCTGCAGGGTCACCGTCTGTATCCCAGGCAGCCGCCGGGCCGGAAGGCCGTGCCGGACGCCCCTTTACTCGCCGTAGAGCAGCCGGAGCTCTGCGACCTTCCGCCGGGCCAGCTCCTCCACCCGCTCCACGTACGCCCGGGGATCGGTGGGGTTGGCCGGCGCCTTCAACTGCCACCCCCGGCCCTCCCCCAGGGGCTTGTACCACTTGGAGGTGGCGCCGCCGCCCAGGCCGATGACGGTCTGCCGCTCCTCCATCATCTGGATGTTGTACAGCGACTCCTTCCCGGGCAGGGCGTAGCCCACGTTCTCCAGGGACCCGACCATGAACTTCTGCCGGTACAGGTAGTAGGGCCGCTGGCCCATCGCCCGGGCGGTCTCCGCCGCCTCCTCCACCAGGGCCTCGGCCTCGGCGGGAGTCAAGGCCCGGAGCACCTGCCCGGCCTCGCCCGCGGCGTGGATGCGGGAGCCCCGCTTGACGGCCAGGGTGTGGACGGTGAGGTTGTCCGGCGCCAGGCGGCGCATGTCGGCCAGGGTCTGGCGCACTTCGGCGGGCCCCTCCCCGGGGAGCCCGATGATGATGTCCGAGTTGACGATGAACCCGGCCGGGTGCGACCGGACCAGCTCGTACGCCCGGAAGAACTTCTCCACCGTGTGGATCCGCCCCAGGCGGAGCAGCGTCTCCTGGACGGTGGTCTGGGGGTTGACGCTCACCCGCGTCACGCCCGCGGCCGCCATGGCGTCCAGCTTGGCGCGATTGAAGGTCTCGGGCCGGCCGCCCTCCATGGTGTACTCTGCCGGCGCCTGGCCCCGGAGCAGGTGTTCCTCGGTCATGCGGAGCAGCCGCGCGAAGTCCTCGTCCCGCGGGCTGGTCGGGGTGCCGCCGCCGAAGTAGATCGACTCGACCCGGAGCCCGAGGTCGCGGATCGCCTCGCCGATCAGGGCCATCTCCCGGCCGAGGGCCTCCAGGAAGGGCGGGACCTGGCTCCGGTGCTGGTTGATGGGGTAGATCGAGAAGGAGCAGAACGAGCAGATGGACGGGCAGAACGGGATGCCGATGTAGATGGAGACCGCCCGCGGGTCGCGCCCCAGGAAGGGCCGCTGCAGCCGGGCGATGCCCGTGAGCAGCTCGGCCTTCTCCCGGGCCAGCCGGAACTCGCCCGTGAGGCGCGCGACGGGATCCGGCTCCCCCGCGTCCAGCATCTGGTGGACCAGCTTGGTCGGCCGGACGCCGGTGAGGATGCCCCAGGCCGGGCGGAAGCCCACAAGCGGCGACAGGGCGTCGACCAGGAGCCCCTTGGCGAGCCGGCGCAGCCGGTGCTCGAAGGTGCGCGGGCTCTCCTCCGCCCCCTGGACCAGCCCGCCCTCGGCCCGGCGGACCCCCTCGGGTCCCCGGGCGACCACGACGACATGCCAGGCGCGGGTGGCCGGGGGCAGCTCCGTGACCGGCACTTCCGGGCTGCTGGCCGGCACGCCGGCTTCGGGGGCCGGTGCGGCGGGGTCCGCGCGCTCGGGCAGCGCGGTCACATCGACCTGCCACCGCGCGCCGCCGGCCGGGGGCGCGGGGCACCCCGGCACCCAAACCGTGAAGCTTTCCCCCGGAAAGAAGACGTGGCCCATCTGCCACAGGTCGCTGGCGAAAACGGGGCTGTTGCCCCGGAGCAGGATCCCGCTCATGCGCTTCCACCTCAAAGGGGGCCGTGGCTTCCGCCCGGCCCCCGTCTGCCGCTGCGTACGCGATTACGATTACCGGTTGCCCGTGTGGCCCGGCACGTAGTCGTCCCAGCCCCAGAGCCCGAGCAGCAGGTTGATCAGCCCGAGGCCCATCAGGACGTACCCGGCCTTGCCCCCCACGGCGATGCCGAACATGACGGTCAGCGCGAACACCAGCGGGCTCAGGGCCTTCCAGAGGTAGAACCGGCGCACGAGGCGCGGCGCCGGGAGGCGCAGCCGCACCCGCCGGGGCGCCGTCCTCCCGGACCGGTGCGCGGCGGCGCGCACCTCGGCCCGGGCGGCCTCGCGCTCGGCCGCGGTGGCAAAGCTCAGCCGGAAGGCCAGCCCGACGGGCAGGAGCAAGGCCACGCCGAGAAGGGTGAGCCCGATGACGGTAAAGACCATAGGCGAACCCCCCACCGTTCACGCGATGGTCGTTAACTATTCTACTCCTCTTTGTTTAAGTCCTCCCAGCCGCTACCCCATCCGGTCGAGGATGTCGCAGAGCTTCACCAGATCCTCCTCCGTGAGGTTCTTCACCATCTCACGGAACGCGGCCCGGCGGCGCTGCACCGCCGCCTCCAGGGCCTGCTCCCCCGCCGGGGTGATCTTCACCCAAACCACCCGCCGGTCGCGCTGATCCCGCTCCCGCTCGGCAAACCCGGCCTTCACCAGCCGGTCGACCAGGCCGGTCGCCGCGCTGAGGGTGACCGTCAGCTCGTTGGCGACCTCGGTCACCTGCAGCGGCCCGCGGGCCTTCAGCGCCTTCAGGACGATCATCTGGCTCATGGACATTCTCGGTCCCGGAGCGACCTCCTGGTAGGCCGTCGTCGCCGCGGTCATGACGCGCACCATGTTGTCGAACGAGGCCTCCAGCTTGGGGATATATTCTTCGATGCGGGCGGACTCCATTCAAACACCTCCGGGGCCCGAAATTCACTGAGTTAACATTTTACAGTTCAGATTATACTCGTAGCAGGAAACCAATGTCAAGCACACGCCCCGCCCGCCTCACCGCAGGAAGGGGTTGTAGGCCTTCTCGTCGGCGAGGCTCGTGGCCGGGCCGTGCCCCGGGTACACGGCGGTCTCCGGCGGCAGGGGAAGCAGCCTGGTCTTGATGGACTCAATCAGCGTGCGGTAGTCGCCCCCGGCCAGGTCGGTGCGGCCGATGGAGCCGGCGAAGAGCGTGTCGCCCGTGAAGAGGTGTCCCGGCCGGTAGAGGCAGATGCCGCCGGGGCTGTGGCCCGGGGTGTGGATCACCTGGAAGCGGAGGCTCCCGGCCTGCACCTCGTCGCCGTCCCGCAGCAGCCGGTCAGCCGGGGAGGCCTTCACCATGGTGCCGAAGTAGAGGCTGCCGTTCAGCGCAGGGCTCGTCAGATAGGCGGCGTCGTCCTCGTGGATGGCGACCGGCGCGCCGCTCCACTCCTTCACCCAGTCCACCCCGCCGATGTGGTCCAGGTGGCCGTGGGTGAGCACGATCCCCGCGACGGTCAGGTTGTTCTCGGTGACGCAGGACTGGATCCAGGGGTCCGGGACGCCGGGGTCGATCACGAGCGCCTGGCGGGTCTCCTCACACGCGACGATGTAGCAATTGGCTCCGAAGCTGCCGAGGGCGCGGTACCACAGCTGCATGGGCTTTCCTCCACAAAGAGGCCGGGACGACGAGGTCCCGGCAGGTCTTGCCGTCTCTACCTTCCAGTATAGGCAGATTGGCTCCCGACGCAAGTCGGGGTGCGGACACGCCCGGCGGGCGCTACCGCAGGTTCAGGATGCCCAGGAGGATGGATACGAGGACGGCCGCGGCCGAGAGAAATGCGCTGATCAGGAGGCTGGCGGTCTCTTTCTTGCCGTCCAGCCGCCCCTCGACGAAGCCGACGCGGGACTTCAGGGGCAGCAGGGACTGGCGGATCTCCGCCAGCACCTCCTGATGCGCAGCCCAGAGGCGGACGGTCTCCTCCCGCTGCCTCTCCAGGGCCGCCTCCACTCGGGCCAGCCGGTTGTGGAGGTCGTCCGTCAGCTCGGCCAGGGCCTGAACCCGATACACCGGATCGTCGGTCCAGGGTGCCATACCGCTTCCACCTCCGCTGTACCCTTTTCCCAATGGTACCGGAGGCGGACGGGACAGGCCATAGATGTGTAAGGTTTTCGCCGTGAGTGAGCCGGCCCCGTCAGAATGTCTTCTCCGAGTCGATCAGGATCGTCACCGGCCCGTCGTTGACCAGCTCCACCTCCATGTGCGCCTGAAACCGACCGGTCTCCACGTGCAGCCCCATCTCCCGCAGCCGCTGCACGAACCGCTGGTAGAGCGGCTCGGCCTGCTCGGGCCGCGCCGCCCGGTCGAAGCCCGGCCGCCGCCCGCGCCGCACGTCGCCGTACAGGGTGAACTGGCTGACGGCGAGGATCGACCCGCCGACCTCCTGGATCGACCGGTTCATCTTTCCGTTTTCGTCCTCGAAGACCCGGAGCCCGGCGACCTTCTCCGCCAGGTAGTCCGCCGCGGCCTCGTCGTCCTCCCGCGCCACACCCAGGAGCACCACGTACCCGGGTCCGATCTGGCCCACGACCTCACCGCCGACAGTGACCCGGGCGCGGCTCACCCGCTGCACGACCGCCCGCAACTCTGCCGCCTCCTCTGCTGCTTTGGTCGCTGTCGAGGGGATACGCTCCCTACCCGAGGATCTCCTCCCCGGGGCGCCTCGGTCAACCCGCATCCGACGGATGGCGGGCCCTCCTTGCGTAGACCATTCAGACTAATCCTCCAATGGATTAGGCAACGGATTGGTTGAAAAAGCTTCTCGTCGTACGATGAAACCAGAAACAGCCGACGCACCCCCAGATCCAGCAGCCGATCCCGCCACCCCAACCTACGGAACCAGGAGGGATGGCATGATGCGGAACATGTTCCAGGGGCCGAAGAGCACCTGGCTCTGGCTCGTCATTCGCCTGTACGTCGGTTACCAGTGGCTGGTGGCCGGCTGGCACAAGATCGTCGACGGGTTCGATGCGACCGGGTTCCTTCAGGGCGCCATCGCCAAGTCGGTCCCCGCGGCCGAGGGCGCCAAGCCCGTCGTACAGGGCTGGTGGGCGGCATTCCTCAAGGGGTTTGCCCTGCCCAACGTCGGCCTGTTCAACTTCCTGGTACCCTGGGGCGAGTTCCTCGTCGGCCTCGCGCTCATCCTCGGCTTCGCGACGATCTTCGCCGCAACGATGGGCATGGTCATGAACTTCGCCTTCCTGCTCAGCGGCACCATCAGCACCAATCCCAACTACCTGATCCTGCAGTTCATCCTCGTCAGTCTCGGCGGCGCCTACGCAGGCTACATCGGCCTCGACTACTACTTCCGTCCCCTCTGGCGCAGGGCCCTTGCCCGCCTCCTGCCCGCTCCGGGCGGTGCGGCAGCGCAGAGGGCCTGACCTCTCACCCCCCACTCGCCCACGGGATAACCGGAAAGCCCGCCCGAGCGGCGGGCTTTCCGGCGCGTGTGGGGGATGTCACGGCTGTGGGGCCCTGCGCCCGTGCCACTCCCAGACCTCCCGGGAGACCCGGGCGATCGCGGCGCTGGCCTCGGGCGCGGTCATCCCGCGCGTCATCACGACCAGCACGTAGGGGCGCCGGCGGTCCAGCACGATGGCCGCATCGTGGAACGACGTCCCCTTGGACCCCGTCTTGTTCGCCACCGGCACGCCCGGCGGCAGGCCGGCGGGGATGCGGCCCTTGGACCGGGACTGCTGCATGAAGGTGAGCAGCTCCGCCCAGGGATCGGGCGACCGCCGGGCCGCCTCCCAGATGTTGCGCAGGACGATGCCCAGGTCCTCCGGGGCGATCCGGTTTCCCTGCCAGAGGTCCTGCGGCGTCCGCATCCCGGGGCTGCCGTACCGCACCCCCAGGCTGCGGTAGTACTGCACCATCGGCTGGACGCCGAGCCGGCGCAGCAGCGCGTTGGCGGCCGTGTTGTCGCTGTGCACCAGCATCAGCCGGGCCACTTCCCGGAGCGGCAGCCGGGTCCCGTCCGGGACGCCGTTCAGGATCCCCGAACCGTCCTTCCAGTCCACCGGGCGGATGGCCAGCGGCTC
>QGVE01000213.1 GCA_003242675.1 Bacillota bacterium
GGCGCCACCTGGTCGCCGGACGGCCGGCTGATCGCGTTCTCCGCCAACCGGACGGAGGACGAGTCCTTCCGCATCCGCGACATCTTCGTCACCCCGGTGCCGGGCGAGGATTCACCCGCGGCCCGGGCCTCCGTGGCGCCGCCCGAGCCCGGCGCGCAGCAGCCCGGCGAGGAGGAGGCGAAGGCGCTCGCCGAGCGGCTCCGCAAGGCCGCGGAGGAGGCCGAGGCGGCCTTCCAGCCGCGCTGCGTGACCGGCGGGATCGGCGTGTTCCACGCGGCCCGGTTCTCGCCGGACGGCAAGACCCTGGCCGTCATCGGCCACCAGAACGAATACCAGAACGCCACCCTGCCCAAGATCTACCTCTACCCGGTGGAGGGCGGGGAGCCGCGGATCCTCGACCACTGGGACCTGCAGATCGGCAACAGCGTCGGCGCCGACGTGCGGCCCGGTGGTCCCGGGGTCGACATCACCTGGTCGCCGGACGGGCAGCGGATCTACGTGCCCGTCGTGCACCGCGGTGCCTGCTTGGTCTACGCCTTCCCGGTGAGCGGCGACCGGCCGCAGCTCGTGGTCGGGGGCGAGCGGGAGATCTACGGCGGCACCTTCGACCGGGCCGGCCGGCGGCTGGCCTTCGTCGCCGGGTCGATGTTCGAGATCGGCGATGTCTACGTCTACGACGTGCTCCAGGGCGAGGAGCGCCGGCTCACCGCGGTCAACGAGGCCCTGTTCGCCGAGATCGAGTGGCCTGAGGTGCAGGAGCTGAACTTCAAGTCCCGGGACGGCTGGGACCTGCACGGCTGGCTGATGAAGCCCGTGGGCTTCGAGGAAGGGAAGAAGTACCCGCTGGTCCTGGAGATCCACGGCGGGCCGCACACCTGTTACGGCCACGCGTTCTACCAGGAGATCCAGCTCCTCGCCGCGGCGGGTTATGGCGTGCTATTCATCAACCCCCGGGGCTCCACCGGGTACGGCCAGAGGTTCGTGGACGCCGTCCGGGGCGACTACGGCAACGGGGACTACAAGGACCTGATGGACGCGGTCGACCACGCCCTGACGTTCGGCTGGGTGGACGAGAAGCGGCTGGCCGTGACGGGCGGCTCCTACGGCGGGTTCATGACCAACTGGATCGTGACCCAGACCGACCGCTTCGCCGCGGCGATCACCCACCGCTCGATCTCCAACTGGGTGTCCTTCAGCGGCACCCCGGACTTCGGGCCGTTCTTCAACCAGATGCAGCACAAGGTGGAGGACCCGTGGTCCCCGGAAGGGGTGCAGGCGCTCTGGCGGATCTCGCCGCTGGCTTATGTGCGGAACGTGAAGACGCCGATCTGCATCATGCACTCCGAGTTCGACTACCGCTGCCCCATTGAGCAGGCGGAGCAGTTCTACATGGCGATCAAGTTCTACGGCAAGGCCCCGACGGAGCTGGTGCGCCACCCCAGGTCGAACCACGACCTCACCCGGCAGGGGCCGCCGGTCCTGCGGGTGGACCGGTTCCACAAGATCCTGCGCTGGTTCGGGAAGTACTGCCCGCCCAACTAGGGCGACTTCTCGCCCGGCAAGAAAGGTCAGGCGGGGCCCTGGTGGGCCCCGCCCGCTGCTTGGTGCGAATGCGCCCGGTGCATGGCGGTGGTTCCCCCGCCCTTATTTCCCAGGCGGAGGCCAGAGATGAGGCCGCATGTCCGGCCGGATCCACCCGTCGGGCAGCGGCGTGTAGGGGGTGACGGCCACCAGCCGTCCATCCTGCCACCGGGCCGCCCCGGATCGGAGCATCTCCGCCACCAGCGGCTCCACGAACTCTTCCGGCGCCCGCTCGAAGATCTTCCGGCTGGACTGTACGAACCAGGGGGCGTTCAGCAGGTATTCCCGGATGCGCGCCGCGTCCATTCCCCCCTCCAGCATCAGGGCGTAGCCGAAGATGCGCTTGCAGGCGTGCCAGCCGATCTTCTGCGGCTGGCACCGCCACTTTTCGCAGCGGCGGCGGGCGGCATCCAGGGCGGCGGGGAAGTCCTCGATGCGGGGACCGTGGCCGGAGCACGCCCAGGCCACCGGCAGCGCGGCCAGCCGATCCAGGGTGGCCATCATCTGCTCCAGCGGGTCCGGGCCGCCCAGGCAGAGGTTGAGCCAGGCCACATCGTCCCGGTGGAACACGTCCCCCAGAATGAGCACCCGCTCCGCCGGCGCGTAGAAGGAGAGGTGACCGGGCGTATGGCCGGGCGTGGCCAGGACCCGGAGCACCACCGCTCCCGTGTCCAGTTCCTCCCCGTCCTCCAGCACGCGGCTCACCTGGTAATGGGCCACCGGGTGGTCCAGGAACCAGGCGTCGCAGGCGTTGGGATGCCGGCTGTTGACCCGGTCCGCGTCCTCCCGGCCGGCGGCCACAGGGATTCCGTACGCCTGCTGAAGTCCGTGATTCCCGCCCGCGTGATCCACGTGGGCATGGGTGTTGGCGATCAGGTGCAGCCGCCAGGGCGGTACGCCGAGTTCGCGCAGCAGCCCCTCGATCTCGGGCAGGTCGCTGCCGAAGCCCGTGTCCACCAGGATGGGCCGCGGACCCGCAACCAGGGCGATGTTCGCGCTGGGAAACCTGCGCTGCAGCATGCGAATGCGGGCGTTCTCCGGCATAGGGCTACCCCGGCGTGACGTCATCGTGTTCCTCCTCTGCTCGCACCCGTACCGGCCCCCATTGTAGGAAACGCACAGGCGTTCAGTAAAGGCGGAAATGTCCGACGTATGTGGGAGGACAGGCCGGCCGGGGGGCAGGGAGGGGATGGGCGGGTCTATCCCGGGGGACGAGCCGCATAGACAGGGGTAGAGTCGGATTGCCCCGGAGGTGGCTGCCCGTGCGAGCGCCCGGCCTGCCCCTGAAGTGTTTCTGGAC
>QGVE01000214.1 GCA_003242675.1 Bacillota bacterium
TCGACCTGTCGGCGCTGCGGGAGGCCCTGGGGGGCGCGCCGGCCGTGGCGGTCTCGGCCGAGACGGGCGCAGGGCTGGACGCGCTGGAGGCCGAGGTCGCCAGAGTGGCGGGCGCCTTCGATGCGAGCGAGGAGCTGCTGGTGAACGCCCGGCAGGCCGAGGCGATCCGGCGGGCGGCGGACCACCTGCGGGATGCGCAGGCGACGCTGGAGAGCGGGCTCGGGGATGAGCTGGTGGCCATCGACCTCAGGGCGGCCTGGATGGCCCTGGGCGAGGTCACCGGGGAGACGGCCGGCGAGGAGCTGCTGGACCAGATCTTCAGCCGGTTCTGCATCGGGAAGTGAGCGCGATGGGCCTGACGAAGGAGTACGACGTGATCGTGGTCGGCGCGGGGCACGCCGGCATCGAGGCCGCGCTGGCCGCGGCCCGCAAGGGCATGCGCACCGCCTGCTTCACCACCAACCTGGACAATATTGGGGCGATGAACTGCAACCCGTCCATCGGCGGCCCGGCCAAGGGCCACCTGGTCCGGGAGATCGACGCCCTGGGCGGGCAGATGGCGCTCACCGCCGACGTAACGTTCCTGCAGATGCGGCTGCTCAACCGCGGCAAGGGGCCGGCGGTGCAGGCCCTGCGCGCGCAGATCGACAAGAGGGCATACGCCTGGGCGATGCGGCTGGTGCTGGAGCGCACGCCCAACCTGGACCTGAAGCAGGCCATGATCACGGAGATCGTGGTGGAGGACGGGCGGGTGCGGGGCGTGGTCACCGCCACCGGCATCTTCTACGCCGCCAAGGCCGTGGTGCTGAGCACCGGGACCTACCTGCACGGCCGGACGATCATCGGCGAGGTGCAGCGGGAGTCCGGCCCCAGCGGGATGGCGCCGGCGGTGGGGCTCACCGCGTGCCTGAAGAGGCTCGGCTTCGAGGTCGGCCGGTTCAAGACCGGGACGCCGCCCCGCGTGGACGGGCGGACCGTGGACTTCAGCCGGATGATCCGGCAGGACGGCGACCCCGAGCCGCACCGGTTCAGCTACATGTCGCCCCGGGATGAGCGGGAGCAGCTGCCCTGCTGGCAGACGCACACGACGCCCAGGACCCACGAGATCATCCGGCAGAACCTGCACCGTGCGCCGATGTTCACCGGCGTCATCCAGGGGCGCGGCCCCCGCTACTGCCCCTCGGTCGAGGACAAGGTGGTGCGCTTCGCCGACAAGGACAGCCACCCGGTCTTCCTGGAGCCCGAGTCGCGGGAGTCGCACGAGATGTACGTGCTCGGCCTCTCCACCAGCCTGCCCGAGGAGGTGCAGATCGAAATGGTCCGCACCGTGCCGGGGATGGAGGAGGCCGAGCTGATGCGGCCGGGGTACGCGATCGAGTACGACTACATCGTGAGCACGCAGCTGAAGCCCAGCCTGGAGACGAAGCTGGTGCGGGGCCTCTTCTGCGGCGGGCAGATCAACGGCACCTCGGGGTACGAGGAGGCGGCGGCCCAGGGGCTGATCGCCGGGATCAACGCCGCCTGCTACGTGGAGGGGCGTGAGCCGCTCATCATCGACCGGTCGGAGGGGTACATCGGCGTCCTGATCGACGACCTGGTCACGAAGGGCTCGCCGGAGCCGTACCGGATGCTGACCTCCCGGGCCGAGTTCCGCATGATGCTCCGGCAGGACAACGCCCACCTGCGGCTCACCGAGAAGGGCCGCGCGTACGGGCTCGTGGACGATGCCCGGTGGGAGGTGTACCTCGCGCTGCGGGACGGCATCAAGGCCGAGCTGGAGCGGCTGGCGCAGACCGTGGTGGGGCCGGCGCCGGAGGTGCAGCGGGTGCTGGAGCGGCTGGGGTCCGCGCCGCTGAAGAGCGGCGTGACCCTGGAGCAGCTGCTCCGGCGGCCGGAGGTGCACTACCCGGATCTGGTGGAGATGGGCGTGGGGCGGGCGGATCTGGACGAGGCCATCTGGCGCGAAGTGCAGACGCAGGTGAAGTACGCGGGCTACATCGCCAAGGAGCAGCAGCAGGTGGAGCGGATGCGCAAGATGGAGGCCCGGCGGATCCCGCCCAACCTGGACTACCAGTCGCTGACGGGGCTTTCGATGGAGGCGCGGGAGAAGCTCTCCCGGATCCGGCCCGAGACCCTGGGCCAGGCCAGCCGGATCTCGGGCGTTTCGCCGGCGGATGTGGCGGTGCTGATGGTCTACCTGGACCGGCTGGCGCGGTCGCAGGGGCGTGCGGAGGAGGCGTAGCGCGGCGATGGATTGGGCAGAGCACCGGGGCCTGCTGGAGGAAGGGCTGAAGGCCCTGGGGGTGGCGGCGGAGCCGCGGGGTGTGGAGGCGGTGCTGCGCCACCTGGAGCTGGTCCGGGACTGGAACGAGCGCATGAACCTGACGGCCATCACCGCGCCGCGGGAGATGGTGATCAAGCACGCGCTGGACGCGGCGTCGGGGATGGCCGCGCTGGGCCTGGAGGCCGGGCAGCGGGTGATCGACGTGGGCACCGGCGCCGGCTTCCCGGGTGTGGTGTGGAAGTGCCTGGAGCCCGGCATCGACCTGACGCTCGTGGAGAGCCTGCAGAAGCGGTGCCGGTTCCTGGAGGAGGTCGGGGAGTCGGTGGTGGGGCCGCTGGCCGGGCGCGGGGGCTACCGCGTCGTCTGGGGCCGGGCCGAGGACGTGGGGCGGCAGCCGGAGCACCGGGAGCGGTACGACGTGGTGACCGCCCGGGCCGTGGCGGAGCTGAGGGTGCTGGCCGAGTACTGCCTGCCGTTTGCCCGGGTGGGCGGCCGGTTCCTCGCGATGAAGGGGCCGGCGGTCGGGGACGAGATCCGGGCCGCGGAAGCTGCGATCGCCAAGCTGGGCGGCGAGCTGGAGGAGGTGCGGGAGCT
>QGVE01000087.1 GCA_003242675.1 Bacillota bacterium
GCGCCCGCGCCGCCTGCCTGCGGAGCTTGAACTTAGCGGCCTGAAATGGCCTTCGCCCTCGGTGCCCAGGCGCACCCGTGAGGTGCGCCGGCCTGCGCAGATATCCGCGCGGCCGCGTCGGACAGGGTCCTACCTCCCGTGTGTACGACCCATCCCATGTACCGCGCGCGGGGCCAGGAGGTTCCTGTCTCCGCGTCCCCACTTGCATGTGCCCTTGCTTTTCGCGTCACTTTTCGGTACCATTGCTCTGCATTTTCGCCGGACTGACGCAGCCACCCCTGCGACGCCCGGAACGATCGGCGCGCAGGGCGCTGTTGTCAGAGGGAGGAGGCCCCTTGAGCGAGCACTACTTCACGCGGCGTCCGGGCGCGGCCCACGAGGAGACAAGCTTCACCGTTACCTTGCGGGGGATGGATTTCCGCTTCGTCACCGATGCCGGGGTCTTCTCCCGGGACCGGGTCGATTTCGGATCGCAATTGTTAATAGAAGCGATGCAGATCGGCCCGGCGGACGCGGTGCTGGACCTCGGCTGCGGTTACGGGCCCATCGGCGTCGTGGCCGCGCGCCTGGCGCCGCGAGGCTTCATTTATATGGTGGAGATCAACGAGCGGGCGGCCCAGCTGGCCCGGCGGAACCTCGCGCTCAACCGAATCGTCAACGCCGAGGTGCGGGTGGGCGACGGGCTGGAGCCGGTCAGGGGCATCGCCTTCGACACGATCCTGACCAACCCGCCCTTCCGCGCCGGCAAGGCCGTCGTCTACCGGCTGCTGGAGGAGGCCTGCCAGGCCCTGAAGCCGGGCGGGTCGCTCTGGGTCGTGGTGCAGTACAAGCAGGGCGCCCCGAGCCTCCGGCGGAAGTTGGAGGCGCTCTTCGGCGAGGTCGAGGACGTGGCCCGCCAGGCGGGGTACCGGGTGTTTCGGGCCCGCCGGGGGCAGGAGCCGAAAACGGGCGATTGAGGAAGGCTGCGCGCGCAAGAGCCCGCAGGCCGGGGATCTGCGCGGGTTTTTCTTGACTCGTGTCAGGCCCACGAGTACAATATGGAAGTGTGCCTGAGCAGGAGGTTTCTGGGACCATGAGTTTGGAGCGGCTCAAAGCGGCTTCCAAGAAGACGGTCGGGACGAAACAGACTGTGAAGGCCATTGCAAAGGGGCAGGCCCGTGTGGTCTTCGTGGCCCGGGACGCCGAGGAGCATGTGATCCGCGGGGTGCTCGAGGCCGCACGGGAGAAGGGGCTCGAGATCGAAGAGGTGGAATCGATGGCGGTGCTGGGCAAGGCCTGCGGGATTGAGGTCGGCGCTGCCGCCGCCGCGATCCTGGAAGGGTAGCCCGCCCCCTCTTCCCCCGGTCAGCATATCCCGGAAGGAGGTGCGTTCTGTGCCGACCATCAACCAGCTTGTCCGCCAGGGTCGCCAGAAGGTGACCGGGAAGTCCGACGCGCCGGCGCTCAGGGGCAATCCCTTCAAGCGGGGCGTCTGCACGGTGGTGAAGACCACCACCCCGAAGAAGCCGAACTCGGCGCTGCGGAAGATCGCCCGCGTGCGGCTCTCCAACAACATCGAGGTCACGGCGTACATTCCGGGCGTCGGGCACAACCTGCAGGAGCACTCCGTCGTGCTCGTGCGCGGCGGCCGCGTGAAGGACCTGCCGGGTGTCCGGTACCACATCGTGCGCGGCGCGCTCGACGCGGCCGGCGTGGCCAACCGCATGCAGGGTCGCTCCAAGTACGGCGCCAAGAAGCCCAAGGCGAGCAAGAAGTAGCAAGCCGGGGGCGGGGAGAGTAACCGGTACCCTTCGGCGAAGCAGGTGGACGAGCTGTTTCTGGAAGGTCCCCGACTCTCCGCCCAGAGTTAGTCGAAAGAAAGGGGTAATCGCATGCCGCGTCGCGGTCACGTACCGAAGCGGGAGGTGCCGCCGGATCCGGTCTACAACTCGGAGCTGGTGACCCGCTTCATCAACAAGATCATGCTCGACGGGAAGAAGTCTCTGGCGCAGCGCATCTTCTACGAGGCGATCGAGAAGGCCAGCGCGAAGCTCGGCAAGGAGCCGCTGGAGGTGCTGGAGGGCGCGCTGAACAACGTCATGCCCGTCGTGGAGACCCGTCCGCGCCGGGTGGGCGGCGCGACCTACCAGGTGCCCATGGAGGTGCGGCCGGAGCGGCGCCTGTCCCTGGGCATCCGGTGGCTGGTTCAGTTTGCGCGCGCGCGTGGGGAGCGCACCATGGTGGAGCGGCTGGCCAACGAATTGGTGGACGCCTACAACAACACCGGCGGTGCGGTGAGGAAGAAGGAAGAGGTTCACAAGATGGCCGAAGCCAACCGGCCCTTCGCCCACTATCGGTGGTAGCAAGGCTCATGCGAAATCCAACGCAAAGGGGGGTGTCCGATGTCTCGGCAGGTTCCGCTGGAACGGCTCCGCAACATTGGCATCATGGCACATATTGACGCCGGCAAGACGACGACGACGGAGCGCATCCTGTTCTACACCGGACGCACCCACAAGCTGGGCGAGGTCCACGAGGGTTCGGCCACGATGGACTTCATGGTGCAGGAGCAGGAGCGCGGCATCACGATCCAGTCCGCCGCTACGACGTGCAGATGGAAGGACCACCGCATCAACATCATTGACACGCCCGGACACGTGGACTTCACCGTGGAGGTTGAGCGGTCCCTTCGCGTGCTGGACGGCGCAGTGGCTGTGTTCTGCGCGAAGGGTGGCGTGGAGCCGCAGTCCGAGACAGTGTGGCGGCAGGCTGACAAGTACGGGGTCCCCCGTATCGCCTACGTCAACAAGATGGACACCATCGGCGCTGACTTCTTCCGGGTCATCCGGATGATGGAGGAACGGCTCGGCGCTCGGCCGGTGCCCGTCCAGCTGCCCATCGGCGCCGAGGACACGTTCCGCGGGGTTGTCGACCTGGTCCGCAACGTCGCCATCGTCTACTACGACGACCTGGGCAGGGACATCCGCGAGGAGCCGGTTCCCGAGGACATGCGGGAGCTGGTGGAAAAGTACCGCACCCAGATGATCGAGACGGCGACTGAGGCGGACGACGCCCTGATGGAGAAGTACCTGATGGGCGAGGAGCTGACGGTCGAGGAGATCAAGCGGGCCCTGCGCAAGCTGACCGTGGAGTGCAAGATCAACCCGGTCTGCTGCGGCTCCTCCTACAAGAACAAGGGCGTTCAGCCGCTGCTCGACGCGATCGTCGACTACCTGCCCTCGCCGCTGGACATCCCGCCTGTCAAGGGGGTCGACCCCGAGACCGGCGAGCCCGCCGAGCGCAAGGCGGACGACAACGAGCCGTTCTCGGCCCTCGCGTTCAAGGTCGTGACCGATCCGTTCGTCGGCAAGCTCTGCTTCTTCCGGGTCTACTCCGGCCAGCTGAAGAGCGGCAGCTACGTGCTGAACGCCACCAAGGGCAAGCGGGAGCGCATCGGCCGCCTGGTGCGGATGCACGCCAACCACCGGGAGGACGTCGACCTGGTCGAGACGGGCGACATCGCCGCAGCGGTCGGCCTGAGGGACACCGGTACCGGCGACACGCTGTGCGTGGAGAACGCCCCGATCGTCCTGGAGTCGATGGAGTTCCCCGAGCCGGTCATCCAGCT
The DNA here is from genome assembly GCA_003242675.1 of Bacillota bacterium. The sequence goes on from QGVE01000087.1 coordinate 3,608, forward strand.
GGCGGTGGAGCCCAAGACCAAGGCGGACCAGGATAAGCTGAGCACCGCCCTTCTGAAGCTGGCGGAGGAGGACCCGACCTTCCGGATGTTCACGGATCCGGAGACGGGGCAGACCATCATCGCCGGCATGGGCGAGCTGCACCTGGAGATCATCGTCGACCGGCTCCAGCGGGAGTTCAAGGTGGGCGTCAACGTCGGCAAGCCGCAGGTTTCCTACCGCGAGACCGTGCGCAGCCGCGTGGAGAACGTGGAAGGCCGGTTTGTCCGGCAGACCGGTGGCCGCGGCCAGTACGGCCACGTGGTCATCAACCTGGAGCCTGCCCCACCCGGTTCCGGCTTCATCTTCGAGAACAAGATCGTCGGCGGCGTCATTCCGAAGGAGTTCATCGGCCCGGTCGAACAGGGTATCCGGGAGGCCATGCAGAACGGCGTCCTGGCCGGCTACCCGATGATCGACGTCAAGGTCGAGCTGGTCTTCGGCTCGTACCACGAGGTCGACTCCTCGGAAGCGGCGTTCAAGATCGCCGGCTCCATGGCGCTGAAGGAGGCCGCACGGAAGGCCAACCCCGTTCTCCTCGAGCCGTACATGAAGGTCGAGGTAACCGTGCCGGAGGAGTACATGGGCGACGTGATCGGCGACCTGAACGCCCGCCGTGGCCGCATCGAAGGCATGGAGGCCCGCGGCAACGCCCAGGTGATTCGGGCGCAGGTGCCTCTGGCCGAGATGTTCGGCTACGCGACCGATCTTCGTTCCCGGACCCAGGGCCGTGGCGTCTACTCGATGCAGTTTGACCACTACGAGGAAGTGCCTCCCAATGTGGCCAAGCCGATCATCGAGAAGGCCCAGGGCAAGGCATAAAACCACAAAAGAACGGTTCGTAAGGAGGAGAATCCGCTCATGGCTAAGCAGAGGTTCGAGCGTACCAAGCCGCACGTGAACATCGGTACCATTGGCCACGTCGACCATGGCAAGACCACGCTGACGGCGGCGATCACCAAGGTTCTGGCCGAGAAGGGCAAGGCCCAGTTCGTGGCCTACGACCAGATCGACAAGGCGCCCGAGGAGCGGGAGCGCGGCATCACCATCAACACCTCCCACGTGGAGTACGAGACCGACAAGCGGCACTACGCCCACGTCGACTGCCCCGGACACGCGGACTACGTGAAGAACATGATCACCGGCGCCGCGCAGATGGACGGCGCGATCCTGGTGGTGTCCGCCGCCGACGGCCCCATGCCGCAGACCCGTGAGCACATCCTGCTCGCCCGCCAGGTGGGCGTGCCCGCCATCGTGGTCTTCCTCAACAAGTGCGACATGGTCGACGACGAGGAGCTGCTCGAGCTGGTCGAGCTGGAGGTCCGGGAGCTGCTGAACCAGTACGAGTTCCCCGGCGACGAGATCCCGTTCATCCGCGGCTCGGCCCTGAAGGCCCTCGAGGGCGATCCCAAGTGGGTCAAGGCGATCGAGGAGCTCATGGACGCTGTCGACAACTACATCCCGACGCCGCAGCGTGACGCTGACAAGCCGTTCCTGATGCCGATCGAGGACGTCTTCACCATCACCGGCCGCGGCACCGTCGTGACCGGCCGTGTGGAGCGTGGCCGCTGCAAGGTCGGCGACACCGTCGACATCGTCGGCCTGCGGGAGGAGAAGAAGACCACCGTCGTCACCGGCCTCGAGATGTTCCGCAAGGTGCTGGACGAGGTCGTCGCCGGCGACAACGCGGGCGCCCTGCTCCGCGGCATCGAGAAGAAGGAGGTCGAGCGCGGCCAGGTTCTGGCGAAGCCCGGCTCGATCAACCCGCACACCAAGTTCAAGGGCGCGATCTACGTCCTGACCAAGGAGGAGGGCGGCCGGCACTCCCCGTTCTTCAGTGGCTACCGTCCGCAGTTCTACTTCCGGACCACCGACGTCACCGGCACCATCAAGCTGCCCGAGGGCGTTGAGATGGTCATGCCCGGCGACAACGTCGAGATCACCGTCGAGCTGATCCACCCGATCGCGATCGAGGAGGGTCTCCGCTTCGCCGTGCGTGAGGGCGGCCGCACCGTCGCTTCCGGCCGGGTCACCCAGATCATCGAGTAGCCAGCAGATATGCGGGCCTCGCCCGGGGGGCGGGCACTTCGCCCGTCCCCCGGTTTCGGGCCTGGGTGATTCGGGAGCAGGAATGTCCCCGATAGAGGAGGGAAGTCAGCGTGGCCAAGCAGAAGATCCGCATCCGGCTGCGGGCCTTCGACCACAAGATCCTCGACAGCTCGGCTGCGAAGATCGTCGAAACGGCCATCCGCACCGGCGCGACCGTCAGCGGCCCGATTCCGCTGCCGACCGAGAAGAGCATCTACACGATCCTGACCGCCCCCAACGGCGAGAAGGACATCCGCGAGCAGTTCGAGATGCGCACCCACAAGCGGCTGATCGACATCGTGGAGCCCGGCCCCAAGACCGTTGAGGCCCTGATGAAGCTGGATCTGCCCGCCGGTGTCGACATCGAGATCAAGCTCTAGGACGGAAGACGGGTAGCGTGCGGCTCCCGCCAGGTCGGCAGGCAGACCTGCGAGGAGGATCATGTCGCCTGGACCGGTGTGGCCTGCCGGGAGCGGCCGGGCCGTAAGGCCCTGCCGTGCGGGGCCCGTGGGACCCCGACGGCCCCCGGATCCTTGCGACCACTGATGTGGAGGTGGCTTTGGTGCAGAAGGGCATCCTGGGTAGGAAACTGGGCATGACCCAGATCTTCGCCCCCGACGGGAAGGCCATTCCCGTCACCGTGATTGAGGCCGGGCCCTGCGTCGTCGTGCAGAAGAAGACCACGGCGACCGACGGCTACAACGCCGTCCAGCTCGGTTTCGGGGAGATCCGTGAGTCCCTGGTCAACAAGCCCCTGAAGGGGCACTTTGCGAAGCATCAGCTCAAGCCCACCCGCTACCTGCGGGAGTTCCGCCTGGACGACGTGGATTCCCTCAACGTGGGCGACGTCATCAAGGTCGACATCTTTGCCGAGGGCGAACTGGTGGACGTCACCGGCACCTCGCGCGGCAAGGGCTTTGCCGGCGGCGTCAAGCGGTGGAACTTCAATCGCGGCCCCATGTCCCACGGCTCGAAATATCATCGTGGCCCCGGTTCGCTGGGCCAGCGCGCCTGGGCGCGCGTTCCGCTGGGCCGGAAGCTGCCCGGCCGGCTGGGCGGCGAGCGGGTCACGATCATCGGCCTGCGGGTCGTGAAGGTGGATCCCGAGCGGAACCTGATCCTGATCAAGGGTGCCGTTCCCGGGGCCAAGGGCTCCCTGGTCAGCATCCGTGACTCTGTGAAGGCGGCCCGGGCCAAGGCCAAGGCCCAGTAATCGCGCCGAAAGGAGGAGTCAGCATGCCGAAAGTGGCCGTTTACAACAAGGAAGGCGCCACCGTCGGGGAGATCACCCTTTCGGACGCCGTTTTCGGGGCTGAGGTGAATCCGGGTCTCCTGCACGAAGTGGTGCAGATGTACCTCGCCAACAAGCGGCAGGGCACGGCGGACACCAAGACCCGGGGCGAGGTCTCGGGCGGCGGCCGGAAGCCGTGGCGCCAGAAGGGCACCGGCAGGGCCCGTCAGGGGTCGATCCGTGCGCCGCAGTGGCGGAAGGGCGGCGTGGTCTTCGGACCGCATCCGCGTGAGTACGGCTGGTCCATGCCGAAGAAGGCTCGGCGGGCGGCGCTGCGCCAGGCCTTGAGCGCCAAGGTGAAGAACGGGGAACTCATCGTCGTTGATAAGTTCGAGCTGGAGGCCCCCAAGACCAAAGAGGTCGTCAACCTCCTGAAGAACCTGAAGGTCGAGGGTTCGGCCTTCATCGTGACGGCTCAGGAGGACGTGAACATCTACAAGTCGGCCCGGAACATTCCCGGTGTGCGCGTCAACGCTGCCCGCAACCTGAACGCCTACGACGTGCTCGCGGCTGGCAAGCTCGTGTTCACCCAGGACGCCGTGGCCAAGGTTGAGGAGGTGCTGGGCTGATGGAGGCGCGCGACATCATCATCAAGCCGCTCATCACGGAGAAGAGCGTGGCCAAGATGAGCGAGGGCAAGTACGCCTTCAAGGTCCGGCTGGACGCCAACAAGACGCAGATCAAGAAGGCGATCGAGGAGATCTTCGGCGTGACGGTCGTCCGCGTCAACACGATGCGCGTCCGTGGCAAGGTGCGCCGCCGGGGGCCGTATGTCGGGCGCCGCTCGGACTGGAAGAAGGCCATCGTCCAGCTCAAGGAAGGCGACAGCATCAAGATCTTCGAGGGCCTGTAAGGAGGGTACACGATGGGAATCAAGCACTTTAAGCCCACTTCCCCGGGTATCCGCCAGATGACGGTGCACACCTTCGAGGAGCTGACCAGCACGAGGCCCGAGAAGTCCCTGCTGGAGCGCCTCACCAAGAAGGCTGGGCGCAACGTCTACGGCCGCATCACCGTCCGGCACCGGGGCGGCGGCCACAAGCGGATGTACCGGATCATCGACTTCAAGCGGAACGAGTTCGACGGGATCCCCGCCAAGGTGGTCTCGATCGAGTACGACCCGAACCGCACCTGCCGCATCGCACTGGTGTGCTACGCCAACGGCGCGAAGCGGTACATTCTCCACCCGGTCGGCCTGAACGTCGGCGACACCATCGTCTCCGGCCCCGGCGCGGACATCAAGGTGGGCAACGCCCTGCCGCTGGAGAACATCCCGGTCGGCACGATCGTGCACAACGTCGAGCTCTATCCCGGCCGCGGCGGGCAGATCGCGCGCTCGGCCGGCGCCTACGCCCAGATCATGGCGAAGGAGGGCCGGTACGCCCTGCTCCGGCTGCCGTCCGGTGAGCAGCGCAAGGTGCTCCTCGCCTGCCGGGCGACCATCGGCCAGGTGGGCAACCTCGAGCACGAGAACATCGTCATCGGCAAGGCCGGCCGCAGCCGCCACATGGGCATCCGCCCGCGGGTGCGCGGCTCCGCGATGAACCCCGTCGACCACCCGCACGGCGGTGGCGAGGGCAAGGCCCCGATCGGCCGTCCGGGTCCGGTCACCCCGTGGGGCAAGCCGACCCTGGGTTACAAGACCCGCAAGCCCAACAAGAAGTCTGACCGGTTGATCGTCAGCCGCCGCACGAAGTAGGGAAGGGGTGTAAGCCGAATGGGTCGCTCGCTCAAGAAGGGTCCGTACATCGACCCTAAACTTGAGAAGAAGATTCTCGCCATGAACGAGAAGGGCGAGAAGAAGGTCATCAAGACGTGGGCCCGGGACTGCACCATCTTCCCCGAGATGGTCGGCCACACGATCGCGGTCCACAACGGGAGAACCCACGTCCCGGTGTACATCACCGAGGAGATGGTCGGTCACAAGCTGGGTGAGTTCGCTCCGACCCGGACCTTCAGAGGTCACGGTGGGGACGAGAAGTCCAGCCGTGTGCAGTAGCCGGCAGCCCTCTGAAGTCTGAGTCGAAGGAGGTAACACACGTGGAAGTCAAGGCCAGCGCTCGCTACGTGCGCATCGCTCCGCGCAAGGTGCGAGTGGTGATCGATCTGGTCCGGGGCAAGAGCGTGAACGAGGCGCTCGCGCTGCTGAAGTTCATCCCGAAGCGGGCTGCCGTGCCCGTCGCCAAGGTGATCGCCAGCGCAGCGGCCAACGCGGAGCACAATTACAACCTGAACAGGGATAACCTGTACATCGCCAAGGCGTACGTCGACCAGGGTCCCACGCTGAAGCGCTACCATCCGCGGCAGCGGGGGCAGGCTTTCCCGATCCTGAAGCGCACCTCCCACATCACCGTTGTGGTGAAGGAAAAGGAGGCTAAGTAGCAGTGGGTCAGAAAGTACACCCGAAGGGCCTCCGCATTGGCATCGTGAAGGACTGGGACACCCGCTGGTTCGCGGATAAGCGGAACTTCAGCGAGCTGCTGCTGGAGGACGTCAAGATTCGCAAGTACATCAAGGAGACGCTCTACGCTGCGGGCATCTCCCGCATCGAGATCGAGCGGGCAGCGAACCGTGTGCGCGTCATCGTGCACACCGCCAAGCCGGGCATGGTGATCGGCCGCCAGGGCCAGGGCATCGCCGAGCTGCAGGCGGCGCTGGAGCGGATGACCGGCAAGGTGATCTCGCTGGACGTCAAGGAGATCCGGTATCCCGAGCTGGACGCCCAGCTGGTGGCGGAGTCCATCGCCCAGCAGCTGGAGAAGCGCATGTCCCACCGCCGGGCCATGAAGCAGGCGATCCAGCGGGCGATGCGGCTCGGGGCCCAGGGCGTGCGCATCGTCGTCAGCGGCCGCATCGGCGGCGCGGAGATCGCCCGCTCCGAGCGGGCCTGGGAGGGCACCGTGCCCCTGCACACCCTCCGGGCCGACATCGACTACGGCTTCGCGGAGGCCGACACGACGTTCGGCAAGATCGGCGTGAAGGTGTGGATCTACGCCGGTGAGGCCGCGCAGAAGGCGGCCGCCAGCGACCGGCGCGAGCGCGGCGAGCGGCGTGAGCGCGGCGGCCGGCGCGGCCGCGGCCGGGGCCAGGCCAGCCAGCGGCTCAGCCGCGAGGAGCGGGCGGCCCTGGAGCGGGCGGCCATCGAAGCCGGCCCGAAGCCTGTCAATCGGGAAGGGGGGCAGTAGCCAGTGCTCGCACCCAAGCGCGTGAAGTGGCGCCGCGTCCACAAGGCGGTGTCCAAGCTGAACAGGGGCCGGTCCAAGGCCGGCAATGAGGTCGCGTTCGGTGAGTTCGGCCTGCAGGCCCTGGAGCCCGCCTTCATCACCGACCGGCAGATTGAGGCCGCCCGTGTCGCCATCACCCGTTACCTGAGGCGCGGCGGCAAGGTGTGGATCAAGATCTTCCCCCACAAGGCGCTGACCCGCAAGCCCGCCGAGGTCCGCATGGGCTCCGGCAAGGGCGCCCCGGAGGTCTGGGTCGCCGTCGTCAAGCCCGGCCGCGTCATGTTTGAGGTCGCCGGCGTGGACGAGGAGACCGCCCGGGAGGCGCTGCGGCTCGCGGCGCACAAGCTGCCCATCAAGTGCAAGTTCGTGAAGCGGGAGATCGCCGTCACGGCAGCCGCTGCGGAGACGGGTGGTGAAGCCAATGCCGATCATTAGGGTGAAGGAAATCCGGGAGATGTCCACCGAGGAGATCCGGGCCAAGGTCAAGGAGCTGAAGGAGGAGCTGTTCAACCTCCGGTTCCAGCTGGCCGTCAACAACCTGGAGAACACCGCCCGCATTCGTGAGGTGCGCAGGGCCATCGCACAGTGCAAGACGATCCTCCGCGAGCGGGAGCTCAAGGCCCAGGGGGAGGGTAAGGCATGACCGCAGAACGCAATCGCCGTAAGACCCGCGTCGGCGTCGTCGTCAGCGACAAGATGGACAAGACCGTCGTGGTCGCCGTGGAGACCCTGGTCGAGCACCCGCTGTACAAGAAGCACGTCCGGCGGACGAAGAAGTTCAAGGCCCACGACGAGCACAACCAGTGCAAGGTGGGCGACAAGGTCCGCATCATGGAGACCCGGCCGCTCTCCAAGGAGAAGCGCTGGCGCGTCGTCGAGATCATCGAGTCCGCGCCGCAGTACAACGTTGTTGCGCCCATTCCGGAGGAGGCGTAGCAGAGGGCCAGTTAGCCAGGTCCCCGCACGGGGGAAACCGGCTAGCTTACGAGAGGAGGTTCGGCCGTGATTCAGGTTCAGACTCGCCTTCAGGTCGCCGACAACACCGGCGCCAAGGAATTGATGTGCATCAAGGTCCTCGGCGGCTCCACGCGGCGGTACGCCAACATCGGCGACGTCATCGTCTGCTCGGTCAAGGAGGCTACCCCGGGCGGCGTGGTCAAGAAGGGCGAGGTCGTGCGCGCGGTCGTGGTGCGCACTCGCAAGGGGCTGCGCCGCGAGGACGGTTCCTATATCCGCTTCGACGACAACGCTGCCGTCATCCTGAAGGACGACAAGGAGCCCCGGGGCACCCGCATCTTCGGCCCGGTGGCGCGCGAGCTGCGCGACAAGGAGTTCATGAAGATCATCTCCCTGGCTCCTGAGGTCCTGTAGTCGGGAGGGGGTAGCAAGCCATGCA
>QGVE01000088.1 GCA_003242675.1 Bacillota bacterium
AATCCCCTTTTTAGGTTTAGGAGCCCACGCCGACAAAGAAAGGGCGGGGTCGACCGGGCCGCTGTTTTCACTGGAAGGCCGGGTCGCCCTGGGGACCGGGGGGGGCCGCGGGATTGGCCGGGCTTTGGCCCTGGGGCTGGCGGACGCCGGGGCGGACGTCATCTGCCTGGCCCGCACCGAAGCCGAGGTGGAGGCCACGGCTGAGGAGGTGCGGAAGAAGGGCCGCCGGGCGATGGCGGTGACCGCCGACGTCACGAACCAGGCCCAGGTGACGGCGGCGGTGGAGGCGGCCCTGGCCCGCTTTGGCAAGATCGACATCCTCGTGAACAACGCGGGCATCAACATCCGCAAGCCGGCCCTGGAGGTGGCGGAGGAGGACTGGGACCGGGTCGTGGCGACGAACCTGAAGGGCCCCTTCCTGGTCGCGCAGACGGTCGGCCGGCACATGTGCGAGCGCGGCTACGGCCGGATCGTCAACGTCGCTTCGGTGGGTGGCGCGGTGGCCCTGCGCACGGGGGTCGCCTACGGCGCCAGCAAGGCCGGCCTCATGCACATGACCCGCATCCTGGCCATGGAGTGGGCGAAGTACGGGGTGACGGTGAACGCCATCGGCCCCTGGTACTTCCGCACGCCGCTCACGGAGAAGCTGCTGCAGGACGAGCAGTACGTGGCGGAGATCCTGGCCCGGACGCCGATGCGGCGCATCGGCGACCTGTCGGAGCTGGTGGGGCCGGTGGTGTTCCTGGCGTCGGATGCGTCCAGCTACGTAACCGGCCAGGTCCTGATGGTGGACGGCGGGATGTCGATCTACGGATTCTGAGGCGCGTATCCGGATTGGCACATGCGCCCGGGTCCCGGCGCGGGCCCGGGCGTACGCACGCGCTTTGGACCATGTCCGATCGGGGGGTGCGGTTGGGCCGGAAGTACCATTGTATATCCGGCGCCTGACGCGATAGACTACAAGTGAAAGCAGTAACAAAAATCGCGGCACGATTCGGAAAGTGGGTGGTACCCCATGCCGGCTGTTCTGCAGCACGAGACCGTCACCCTCGTCACCCGCACCGGGCGCCAGGTGACCATCCGGCCCTGCACGCCTGCCGACGCGCCGCTCATCGCAGCCATGTACGCGCAGCTCTCGCCGCGCACGCTCTTCCTGCGGTACTGCTCCCACCGGCACGTGTCGGGCGAGGAGGAGGCGGCGCGCCTCTGCGGCGCCGATCCGCAGGATCTCGCGGTTCTGCTGGCGCTCAGCGAGGGCGAGGTGGTCGGCATCGCCGAGCTGGGGCGGATCCGCGGGGACTGCGGCGAGGCGGCGATCGTGGTCCGGGACGACTGCCAGGGCCAGGGCATCGGCACTGCCTTGGGGCGCGAGCTGATCTCCGTCGCCCGGGAGATGGGGATCCACCGGCTGCAGGCGTACATGCTGGCGGAGAACCACGCGATGCGCCGGCTCATCGCCAAGCTGCCGTTCCGCCGGACTTGGGAGTACGGCTGCGGGGAGCTCTGCGTGACGCTGGAGATCGACGCCCCCGCGGAGGCGCCTGTGTAGTCTGTCCTCCTGCATGATGGGGTTCGCTGTCTGCCCCCGCCGAGAGACGGAACGTGGCAGACACGATGATGAGTGCGAGAACCCCAGACGTTAAGAGCGCCAGAACCGCAGACGTCAAGATTCCGAGAACCCCACAGCAGAAACGACCCGGGAGCACGGCGAACCTGCCTCCCGGGTCGCGGCGCGGCATTGAGCTGGTAGCTGCCCCGGGGCGAGCAACTAAAGGTGGCGGGCACAGACCTCTCTGTGCGCGTACGTGGGGAGGGGATCCGTGCCCGAGGGGTGCACGTTTTCGGCTTGCCGGCAGACGGGCTCGCGCATGGTGAACCAGGCAGGTTTTCCTGCAGGATCAAGGGACCGACATGGGGAAACACGTTGGATAACGCTCGAAAAATAGGGGGTGAGCGGATGCCTTCACGCCCCGTCACCGCCGAGATGCCGGAGGCGAACTACCTCATCGGCCACCCGGACGGGAGGTATTATCGCCTGCTAATGCGCTGCTTCTACGAGCGCAGCCTGAACCACGCCAGCTACGTCCGCACCGACGAGCTGGTCGACTTCGTGCGTCAGTACCTGCCGTACGACGAGGCGACCTGCCGCCAACACCTGGACCAGATGGAGAAGTGGGGGCTCATCATCCTCATCCCCGAGCAGAGCAAGCCGGCGAACCTAATGGAACTGCGGCAGAAGCCGCGCGTCTACCAGGCCAGCCGGATCGCCCTGCGGCTGGAGGCTCTGCGAGCCGAGATGGAGCAGGAGGAAGGCGCGGCCTCTCTGGACCCCGCCGCCCTGGACCTCCTGGTCCAGCGGGTGAGAGAGCTGGTGGCCTTCATCGAGCGGGACGGCTTGCACCGGGACGGAGCGGCGCCAGACGCGCACCGTCTCTGGGTGGGCGTCTACGAATCGTTTAGCGCGTTTTCCCGGCGCGTGCGCGAATACCTCGAGGACCTGCCCCGCCACCGGCCCCGGGAGGTGCTGGACTACGCGGCCTTCCGCGCCTACCGCGACCTGCTCGTCCCGTATTTGCAGGAGTACGCCCGGCGGCTCTTCGACCGGCGGGAGCAGATGCGGGTGCTGCTCCGCACGGTTGCGCAGAGCCGGGAGCTGTTGGCGACCACCGCCGCGGCGGTCGAGGCGCAGCAGGTGCGTGCGGACGGCTCGCGGCCGGATTTCGAACGGCAGAAGCAGCGATTCCTGCGGGAGATTGGCGCCCTGATCGAGTACTTTGGCGACCAGGGCGACGTGGACGTGCTGCTGGAGAGGGCCCAGGCGTGGGTATCGGAGATCACCCGCCACGCGCGCCGGCTTTCTGAGCAGCACCTAGGCGGATCGGTGCGAGAGCAGACCCTGCTCGACCTCGCTCGGCGCTTCTGCGACTGCACCTCGCTCGAGCAGGCCGAAGGCTTGGCCCAAGTAGTCTTCGCGGCCACCCTGCCTCTGCACTGGCGGGGCGAGTCGCCCCCACCATCGGATCAGCCCCCCTGGAAAGCCGAACCGGTCACCGTACCCCTCCAGGCGGTGCGGCGGGGTCAGCGGCCGCGCACGCCCCAGCAGGTGACGGCAGACCGCAGCCACGAGAGGTTGCAGAGGATGCTGGAGGCCGCGGAGGAAAGGAAACGGGCTGCGCGGGAGCTAGCCCAGCTGTTTGGGGAGGCGGGGGAGCTAGATTTGGGCGACCTGACCGTCCGGGAGCCGCGCCAGCGGCAGCTCCTACTGCACCTCCTCTACAAGTCCCTCTCCCAGCAGGGACCGGTGGGCGTGGGGTACCGGAACTGGAGCGTCTCGGCCGAGGTGAAGGCCGACGCGCCGCTGGGCCGCCTGACCGCTGCCGACGGCACCGCTACCCTGCCGCATGTCCTCCTCCGACTGCACAAAGGGGGGCCGCGCTGATGGCGACGACCGGTGCCGCGGAGCAGCGGCAGCTCGCGCTGCAAGACCTCATCGATCGCTACGTCATCCGCCAAGCCGACGAGCCCGAGGCCTACCGGCGGGTGGTCCTACACGAGGGCTACCTCCGGGCATGGTTTCACGAGCGCCCCCGGTGGCGGATCCTGGCCGGTCGCGGGATCTACCGACTTGAGCGACTGCCCGCGCGACTGCTCCCCCACCGCGGCTTGCCCAGACTCCGCTCGCCCCTTGCCTATGCCTGCCTGTGTTGGTCACTGTGGTTCGCCGAGACGCTGGGAACCGCAGGCCGGGACTGGTTCGTGATCTCCGAGCTGGCCGAGCGGATCTCGTCCATATCCGAGGGGAGGTTCACCCTGGCGGAGCGTTCGCACCGGCAGGCCCTAGTGCAGGCGCTCCAGCTGCTGATCGACCTGGGTGGCTTAATTCTGCGGGACGGCGACGTCGACCGCTGGGTGGACGGCCAGGAGTACCTCGGCGAGCCCCCGGAAGTGATGTACGAATTCACCGAGACTACCCCGCGCCTTCTGGCCAACTTCAGCTACGGGAGCCTGACGGTGGCTGCGGCGGCCGACCACGGGCAGCGAACCGCCGCGCCTTGCGGGGAGGAGTCACCGCCGCTCGCCAGGGCCTGGAGGGCCCTGCTCCTGGGGCCGGTCTTCTGGAAGGCCGATGACCCGGAGGCCTTCGCCGTGCTGGAGGCGAATGAAGAGGCAGTTTGCCGCGATCTGGAGGTCGCGCTGGGCTGGCAGCTGGAGCTTACCCCGACCTTCGCCCGGATCTGGCGTACGACAACCGCCCGCGGCGCGAGCGGGGTGCTCTTGGACCTCTACCCCGAACCAGGTGAGGAGGCGGAGGAGCGAAACACCCGCTACATCTTCCACCCCATCCTGCTGCTCCTGGGCCGCTGTCAGGAAGGGGTGACGGAGGGACGTTGGCCGGTGGAGGCCGACGGGGCGGTGGTGATTTCTGCCGGCGAGCTGCACGACCTGCTCTCCGAACTCCGGTCCCAGCACCGGCCTTCTTGGGGCGCCGTGCTTGGGGCCCTCCCGCTGGAGGAGCTGGTGCAGCAGGTCCTGAAGGAGATGCGGCGCATGGGGCTGTTGAGGGGCCCGGACAGGTTCGGCCGCTGCTGGCTGCTCCCGGTGGCGGCAGGCATCCGGGGGCAGTACGTGAGCCGGGAGATCAGTAACCGGAGGGTTCCTGAGCGCGAGCGGCCGCGCGCGGAGCAGAGCCGGCTGTTCTGAAGCACAGGAGGAAGCGATGGATATCTGGCAGCGATTTGAACGGGAACTGGAGGAGAAGAGGCGAGCGATTCCCGGCGGGCCACAGGGCTGGCGGCCGGAGCGGCTCATCCTGCGGGACTGGTGGCATTGGCGGGACCAGGAGTTCGGCTTCGCCCACGGCCGGCTGGCCCTGACCGGCCAGAACGCCAGCGGCAAGTCGTCGCTCATGGCCCTGGTCGTTCCCGTCCTGCTGGACGGGCGGACCGAGCCGACACGGCTCGACCCCGCCCAGAGCCGCGACCGGTTCCTACACTATTACCTGCTCGGTGAGGACACGGCAGACACCGGGAACCCCGAAGCGTTCCGCTACGAGGTGCGCACCGGCTACATCGCCCTTGAGTTCTACCACACGGTGGAGCAACGGTTCCTCACGATCGGGATGGGCGTCTCGGCCTCCCGGTCCAGCCTGCGCCGGATCACCGACTGGTGGGGCTTCCTGCTGCTCAAGGGGCAGCGGATCGGGCGGGACTTCGATGTGCGTGGGACGGACGGCACGTGCCTGGGCCGCCGGGAGTTCACGCGCCTGGTGGGTGACGGGGGGATCGTCGTCACCGAGAAGGCGGAGTACCAGCGGCTGGTCAACGACCACCTCTTCGGCTTCGAGGGTGACGACTTCGAAGCCCTGATCGCCATGCTCCTCCAGGCCCGCCGGCCGAAGCTGGGCGAGCAGGCGGGGCCCGATAAGGTGTGCGACCTCCTGCGCCGCTCGCTTCCGGGCATCTCACCGGACCGTCTCAGCCGCGTGGGCGAGGTGGTCAATAACATCGAGGAATACCGGCGCAATCTGGCGGACGTAACGGCGAAGGCGGAGGCGGTCGGCCGGATTGACGAGCACCTCTATCGCCTAGCGGAGGTGCTGGTGCAGGAGGCGGCAGTCCAGTACCAGAAGGTGCAGGGCTTGCTGGGCCACGTGCTCCGCCAGTTGAAGGAGGCGCGGGACAGCCTAGCCGCCGCGCAGGCGGACCTGGCCGCGCTGGAGGAGCAGGCCCGGGAGCGGTCTCGGGAGCGGGCGGCCCTGCAGGCCGAGGTGGAGGAGCTTCGGCAGATGGAGGGCGCCGATCTGCAGTTCCGGTTACAAGAGGCGAAGGAGAAGGCCCGGCAGGCCGGGCGCCGCGTGGAGGAACTGGAGGAGCGCCTCCGGCGCGAGCGAGAGAATCTGGAAGCGGTCGAAGCCCAGCAGCGCAGAACGGCGGAGGAGTTCGAGAGACGCCGGCGGGCCCTGGCCGACGACGTGCTCCGGCTTGTGCGCGAGGCTGAGGCGCTGGGGTGGCGCGAGGCGGCCTTGGAGCTCCAGGACGCCGGCGAGCATATCGCCGTGCTCGCGGTGACCGATTCTCCTGCGGTGCTGGAGGGCGCCGCCCCGGACACCCGGCTTGCTGTGGAGGCCGAGGAGCTGCAGCGGGGCTTCGCCGAGGCGGCGGCTGCCCGCCGGGCGATGGACGAGGCCGAGCGGGAGTTCGAGGTGGCGCAAGCGCGCATCGAGGACCGGCGCAGGGAAGCCAGCCGCGCCGCCGACGCGCTGGAGGCGGCGAAGGACCGGCTGGAGGAGGTGCGCGACGACCTCATTCAGCAAATCCTGGTCTGGCAGCAGGGGAGCCGCGTCCTGGCCCCCGGTGACGCCGACGTCGCCCGCCTGACGGAGAGGGTGCAGGCCCTGGAGGCGCCTCCGGCCGGCGGCGTGCACGAGCTGGTCCAGCCCATCGTGGAGCGAATGACCCACCGCAAGCAGCAGTTCCGCACCCTCGCCGCGCAGGCGGAGGAGGAGTGGCGGGCGGCCCAACTGCGGGTGGATCGGCTGGAGGAGCGGCTGGCGGAGATCATCGCCGACAGCGGCGATCCGGTTCGGTCCGAGGTCCGGGCCCGGGCCCGGCAGAGTCTGCCGGGACAGCTCCGGCCGTTGTTCCGCTGGGCACGCTTCCGCGCGAACGTGCCGCCGGACGTGCAGGCCCGGGTGGAGGCGGCCTTGCTGGAGGCGGGCTGGCTTGACCTGCTGGTCCTGCCCGAGGCGGAGTCCGGCGCTGCCTGGGAGGTCGACGCCTGCCTCCTGCCCCGTCCCGTAGAGGGACCGTCCCTGCTCGCAGTGCTGGAGCCTGAGCCGGACGCGCCGGCGGTGGTTGCCCGGGCGCTCGCCTCCATCGGCTGGGGCGAGGGGATCGGCGACCGCTGGGTGGCCCCTGACGGCCGGTGGCGCAACGGTATCGCCGAAGGACAGGTGGGCCCCTGGCTGACCGGGGAGGCCGGCTACCTGGGCGAGGAGAACCGGACCCGCCGCCGGGAGCGCCGGCTCCGGGAGGCGCAGGCCGCCCTCTCGGAGGCGCAAGCCGCCCTGGTGGAGGCCCAGACCCGGCGCGAGGAGGCGGAGGCGTCGATCGCGAAGCTGGACGCCGAGCTGGACGCGCTGTACCGGCTCTCCTGGCAAGCCTTGTTCAACGCGCTGGGGGACGTGCGGGCGCGGGCCGAGGAGGCGCAGCGGGCCAGGGAAGCGGTCGAGGCTGAGCGGCCGAAGGTGCTCCAGGCGGAGGCCGAGCTGAAAGCCCGGATGCGGGCGTTTTACCGAGCGGCTGAGGGTCTCCCCCAGGCGGCGGGGCTGGATTACGACGGCCTGCTCAGGCGCAAGGAGGCCTTTACCAACCTGGGCGCCAAGATCGGCGCGCTCACGGGGCTCGCAGAGGCGCTTGTCCGGCTGGCGGAGGCCTACCGGTCCCATGGCGAACAGCTGCAGCGGAGCCGGGCGGTTCTCGCGGATCTGGAGCGTGACCGGGAGCGCTCCCTGCAGGAGCGCGCCGCGGCCTTGGCCGCCGTGGAGGCCTTGGAGCGCCAGCTTAGCGACCCGGACGTCCAGGCCCGCCAGCGACGGCTGGAGTGGGCGTCCCGCCGGCTCCGTGAGCTGGACGAAGAGGAGCAGGCGAACTGGGAACGGCGGCGCAGGCTGGAAGTCCAGCGGGAGGCGGCGCAGCATAGCATCGCCCTCTACGAGCCGCAGGAGGCGGATCTGCGGGGTGAGGTCGTTCGCCGGCTGGAGCGGGTGCGGGAGC
The DNA here is from genome assembly GCA_003242675.1 of Bacillota bacterium. The sequence continues at coordinate 7,776 of QGVE01000088.1, forward strand.
GGCTCGGGCTGCATCCGATCCTGGCCCCCTACCTGGCTGCCCTCGAGCAGGAGGGACCTGTCACGGTCATCCCCCACCTCACGCGCCTGGTCGAGGGGGAAGATCTGGAGCAGGTGCGGACCCAGCGACAGACTGCGTTGCTGGATGAGGTGCACCGGACCCAGGACCTGTTGCAGGACTACGTCCCCACCCCGAACCCGGAGCGCACCAGCCTCACCTTCTACTACGAGCGGGTGCCGATGACGGCCAGCCAGCTCCGGGAGAGGCTGGAGGCGCGGGCCCGAGAGTACGCGGAGCTCATAGAAGAGGAGCAGCGGAAGCTGTACGAGGACATCATCTACCAAGGCATCCTCGACGAGCTGCGCCGGCTGATTCGAGCGGCCCGGGAGTTCACCCGCCGAACCAACGAGAAGCTGCGGGCCCTGCAGCTCAGCAACGGCGAGCAGCTCAGCCTCCGGCTTCGCCTCCTGCCGCCCGAACAGATGCCCGGCGCCCGCATCGCTCACGAACTGGAGCAGATGGAGCAGGGCAGCCGCTGGCTGGACGACGAAAAGCGTGAGGTGTTGCTCAGCACGATCAAGGAAGAGGTCGAGCGGGTTCGGGAGGAGGCCAGGGCCGCCGGTGAGGAGATCGTCTACCAGGAGGCCGTGGCCCGGGCCCTGGACTACCGGAACTGGTTCGAGTACCAGCTCCTCAGCCGCATGCCCGGCGCGAGCCAGGCGGTGCCCATTCGGACCCGCGGGTTTGGCCAGCGCTCCACGTCCGCGAAGGCGTGGGCACTCGCCGTGCCGGTCCTGGCAGGGGTGGCCGCACGCTACGACGCCTCGCCCCGCACCGACCTGCCCCGGCTGGTGGCCTTAGACGAGGCCTTCGCCGGCTTCGATACGAACAACCAGAAGAACTACCTGGATTTCCTGAACCAGCTGGGCTTCTGCTGGATTATCACCGCACCGGACGAGTTGCCCTACAGCGAGTCGCTCTCCGCAGCGATGACCTACCGGCTGAGCCTGGAGGGTACGCTGCACACCGCCTTCCCCATCCTGTGGAACGGCAGCGTCGCCTGGGAGCCACTCGCCGAGCTCGCGGGAGCGGACGGGGATGATGCGCCATGAGCGCCCACGAGGCCTTCGCCGCCCTGCGGGAGGCCGGGCTGGAGCCGCTCCTGGCGGCCGCCCGGCGAAAGGTGTACGAGGAGGACGGCGTGCGGGGGCGGGTCCGGCTGGTGCTCGGCCCTGCCCAACGGGAGGAGCTGGCTAACCTCCTGGGCCGGGTGTCTGTACGGGGCGGGCAGGTGCAGGTAGTCCTGCAGGAGCTGGACGCGGCTCTGGTGCGGAGCCGGTTCCGCACCGGCCTTCTGGAGGTGTTGGAGGCGGGATACGGCCCGATTGTGACCCGGCGGCAGGAGCGGGAGGCCGCCGAGGCCAGCTGGGCCGGCTGGCTGAAGGCGGTGGGCGACCGCCTGCCCCCGGCGGGCGCGGTTCGAGCGTGGTTCAAGCGGTTGACCGCCGGCGAAAGCCCCAGCGCCCGGTGGGTCCGGCGGGCGTACAGGTCGGATCCGGAGCTGGCCGCCCGGACAGTGGCCGCCGTCGGCGCCGCCCTGGCCGACCTGCCGGCCGACAGGAGCGAGCACGAACTGTTGGCTGTGTTCGCAGCCCGGCTCACTGGAGACCCGCACGCCTTCGACGCGAAGGAGCCCGCAGGGGCGTTGTTGGAACACGCGCTGCGGGAGCGGTTCCGTCCACCGCCAGAGGGGCTGCGACCCGGCGCTGCCCGTGCCTTTCTGCTGGACCAGGCGGGGCTCGGCGTCGACCAGGTGTCGTCCACCGTACTGGTCGCCCACTTGGCCGAGGCGTGTCGGGCGGACGGCACCCCTCACCCGATGGTTGCGGCAATGACCGCCTGCAGCGGTGCCTGGGCGGTGACGCTGGGAGAGCTGCGCCGTTGGTCAGCCGCCAGGGCCCACGGCGGACAGGCGTTTGTGGTGGAGAACCCGCCCGTCTTCGAGTGGCTGCTTCAGCGGCTGGCCCAGGCTCCCCCGGAGCACCGGGCAACGCTCATTTGCACGGGAGGCTTCCTCAGTGCCGCCGGGCTACGCCTCCTGGATCTTCTCGTTGCGGACGGGACGGAGATCTGGTACGGCGGGGACTTCGATCGCAACGGTATCGTGATCGCCGCCGGCTTGGCGGCCCGGTACGGCGACCGCTTCCGTCTGTGGCGGTTCGGGCCTGAGGACTACCAGGCCGCGGCGGAAGGCGCCATGGGGCCGCCGCTCTCGGACGCCGACCGGGAGGCCCTGCTGGCCGTGGAGGGGCCGCTGGCGGCAACGGCCCGAGCCGTCGTTAGAGGTGGGGTAGCCGCGTACCAAGAGCGGCTGGTGGAGGTTCTGGTGCAGGACTTGCTTGGGTAACCGACCCGGAGGCCGCTGGCTCCGGTGCCGGAACGACGATCTCGTTGGTTAGGGAGTGTAAGCCGATGGAGAATAAGCCGCCCGATGCACGCCGGGGGCAGGTCCGGTCCCTGGCGGAGGTGCGGACGGACCACCTCGTGCGCGATCTCAGGGAGAAGCTCGAAGAGTTCCTGCGGGGGAGTGCGGCGGAAGATGCCGTGGGGTGGGGGCTGGCCCGCTTCTTCCCGCGGGACCTGTTCCAGGAGGTGGACCCCGAGGTCGAGGCCCTCGCGCTGGACTGGATTGCCTTTGTCTTCCCGAACGAGTGGCGGATGCCGCTCGCCCGGGAGCTGGTCGAGAGCGACCCCGGGCTGACGCCGGCCGAGCAGGAGATGCTGCTTGCCTGGGCCGACGGCGCGCGGCCGGGCTTGTTCCGCGTGGAGTCGGCCTCCGCCCGGCAGGCCGAGCTCATCCGCATCCCCGACGGCAGGCGGTTCACGGCCCGGGGGCTGCAGGACCCCCTCCGCCCGGGCGACCTGCTGGCCACCTGGCTCCTGCCCGCCGGGCCGGTGTACTACCTCGGGCTGGAGCCCATGCTGGTGGATCCGGATCTGGCGGCGGGCCTCGACCACGTCCTGCAGGTCGAGATGGAGATCCTCCGGCGGCAACGGCCCCTCGCCACCTGGGACGACCTTTACCGGGATTCCTGGCCGCGGATCGTCTGGTTCCTGGGGCTGGTGGGCAGCGGGGCGGACGTGTTCCGCATCCAGCCGCCGCCCGGGCCCTCGGCGGTGTGGGATGGCCGGCCGGTGGCGGACGCGCCCGCGTGGTGGCAGGAGACCGCCGAGCAGGTGCGGGGGTACGCGGAGTGTCACGCCCGCATCCCCGAGGAGCACGGCGATGGCGCCGAGCGGCTGTGGTGGGACGCGGCCCTGACGCTCCGGCCGAAGTACGCCAGCCCGGACGGCTGGGCCGCCGGCGTGGCCTACGCCTTCCGGCGCTATGTGGTGGGCGACCCCACGGTGACGCAGGGGGACGTCGCTCGCGAGTTCGGGGTGTCGGCGGCCACGGTGGGGAACCGCAGCCGGCAGGTGGTGAAGGCGCTGGGGCTGGAGATGTACGACCTGCGCTACGTCGACCTCCTCGCCCGGGACGTGCGGGTCATCTGGGAGGTGGACTGCATCGCCGCGCTGAGCCGGCCGTTCGGCGGGATGGACGTCTCCACCATGTCGCCTGAGGACAAGCTGGTGCTGCACTCGTTCCTGCGGAGCCTGGCCGAGCGGCTGAACCCGTGAGGGGTGGGGGCTGGTGCGCAAAATAGGCGCCTCCTGTGG
>QGVE01000089.1 GCA_003242675.1 Bacillota bacterium
AAGTTTGCTCGGCTCCTTGTCCGGAACTTCCGGCTCGCTCGGCTTACCCTCACTGCACTGTCCAGTTTTCAAGGTTCGAGGCTCCGCCGCCGCCGTCAGGCGACAGCTTCACCAGTTTAGCAATCTCTCGGCTCGGTGTCAACTGGCCAACTGCTGCCAGATGGCCGTTTCCCCGGGCCGAGCGCGGACGAGGCCGCCAGCGGGCGGCCTCGCCCTCGTTGGCGGAGGCGACGGGATTCGAACCCGCGATCTCGGCCGTGACAGGGCCGCATGTTAGGCCTCTACACCACGCCTCCACAAGATGAGGGTGAAACCTGGTGCGCGGTAGAGGATTCGAACCTCTGACCTCATGAACGTCAATCATGCGCTCTCCCAACTGAGCTAACCGCGCACGAGAAAACGGTGGCAACTGACTACCACCGCCCTGGTGGAGCTAAGGGGATTCGAACCCCTGACCTCTTGAATGCCATTCAAGCGCTCTCCCAACTGAGCTATAGCCCCACGTGTTGGAGCGGGTTACGAGACTCGAACTCGCGACCTCCACCTTGGCAAGGTGGCGCTCTACCAACTGAGCTAAACCCGCTTCTTGGCTCCGGCAGTAGGATTCGAACCTACAACCCTCCGGTTAACAGCCGGATGCTCTACCGTTGAGCTATGCCGGAATGACTGGTTGGGGATCTAGGATTCGAACCTAGACTACCTGATCCAGAGTCAGGCGGGCTACCGTTACCCCAATCCCCAGCGAGGCCCCTGGCGGAGAGGGTGGGATTCGAACCCACGGTGGCCGTCAAGACCACACCGCTTTTCGAGAGCGGCACCTTAAGCCCCTCGGTCACCTCTCCAAGTGACCCCAACGGGTTTCGAATCCGCGCCGCCGTGAGAGACGATGGGGCCAAAAAATGGTGGACCGCGTAGGACTCGAACCTACAACCGTCCGATTAAGAGTCGGATGCTCTACCAATTGAGCTAGCGGTCCGATAAGAAGTGTAGCAGGTCTTCGGGCCGTTGTGAAGACCCAAATTGGCGGAGAGGGTGGGATTCGAACCCACGGTACGGATAACCCGTACACAGCATTTCCAGTGCTGCACCTTCGACCACTCGGTCACCTCTCCGGAATCTGGTGGAGCTAAGGGGACTCGAACCCCTGACCTCGTGAGTGCGATTCACGCGCTCTCCCAACTGAGCTATAGCCCCACGTGGCCGGCCCGCCCAGCCGGAGGCCGCCGGCTTGCGCACCGGCAGGTTCCAGCCGGGCTTCCGGGCAGACAACTTCGGAAGCGGCCTGCGCCGCTTCCGAAGTAAAGTTGTTCTCGTTGGTTGCGGGGGAGGGATTCGAACCCTCGACCTCCGGGTTATGAGCCCGACGAGCTACCAGCTGCTCCACCCCGCGATGTTCGTTTCCAGCCGGGACGGGCCGCTTCAGCCGTGGCCCGACCCTGCCACTCGTGTATTGTAACAGCTTCCCCCGCGGCCGTCAACAAGGGAATAGGTGGAATTCCTGTTGCAAAACGAATGAAAATTGGCTGTCGCCGCGGGGAAACGGCCGGGCGGATCCCTGCGCGTGCTGTACCGTGCAGCGGATCCGCCCCGGCCTTCCGCATCGACACGCGGCGCTCGCCGCCTGAACAAGGCTGCGGCGGGCTCACCCGCGCGCCGCTCAGAAGCTCTGCTCCAGCTCGTCCACCAGCGAACCGACGAAGGCGACCGCGGCGCGGATCGGCTCGGGCGAGGAAAGGTCGACCCCCGCCATCTTCGCCAGGTCGAGCGGCTTCAGCGTGCCGCCGGCCTTCAGCACCTTCAGCCAGCGCCCGACGGCTGGCTGCCCCTCTTCCCGAATGGCCTGCGCGGCGGCGGTCGAGATCGTCAGGCCGGCCGAGTACGTGTACGGGTACAGCCCCATGTAGTAGTGCGGCTGCCGCATCCAGGTCAGCTTCGCGTCGTCGTCGATCTCGACCTCGCCGCCCCAGAACTCTTCCAGAATGGCGCCCTTCGTCTCGGACAGCGTGACCGCGGTGATCGGCTTGCCTTCCTCGGCCAGGGCGTAGATCCGCCGCTGCAGCTCGCCCTCCAGCAGGTGGCGCACGAAGTTGTGATGGTACGTCGCGAGCAGCTGCATGATCACCCACCGGCGCATGCGGGTGTCCTGCGTGCCGCGCAGGATGTGCTGCGCGACCAGCAGCTCGTTCATCGTGGACGGCGCCTCAATGAAGAACGTCGACGGCCGGAAGTTCAGGAACGACTGGTTGCGCTGGGCCAGGGTCAGGTGGCAGGCGTGCCCCAGCTCGTGCGCCAGCGTCATCACGTTGCGCATGGTGCCCGTCCAGGTGATCAGGATGTACGGGTGGGCGCCGTACGGCGACGAGCAGAAGGCTCCGGTCGACTTGCCGACGTTGTCGCACCAGTCGATCCAGCGGTCCGTCAGGGCCGTGCGCACGATCTCAATGTACTCCGGGCCCATCACGGCGAGCCCGTCGAGCAGGATCTGCCGCCCCTCGTCGAAGCTGACCTGCGGGTCGTACTCGGGGTCCAGCGGTGCCTCGATGTCGCAGTAGTACAGCCGGTCCAGCCCCAACACCCGCCGCCGCAGCCGGGCGTACCGGCGCATGTGCGGGGCAAGCTCGGACCGGATGACGTCGAGGAGATTGTGGTAGACCTCAATCGGGACCTCCTGCGGATGGAGCAGCATGTGCGTCGCGGACGCAAAGCCCCGGAGCCGCGCCAGGACCACGTTCTTCTTGACCTCGGTGGCAAAGGTCGCGGCCAGGGTATGCTGGTAACGCCTGAGGCCGGCGGAGAAGCTGCGGAAGGCCGCACGCCGGACCGCCGCGTCCGCGCAGCGCTCCAGCCGCCCCTCGTACCCGGCGAAGGTCACCGGGATCTCCTCGCCGTCCACCTTGATGGGGTCGAACCGCATGTCGCCGGCCTTCACCTGGGTGTAGATGGCGTACGGCGCACCCGTGACCTCGCTGAGCGCCGCGAGCACCTTCTCGGTTTCCGGGTGCAGGGTGTGGGGCCGCATGGCCAGGACCTGCTCCAGCCAGCGCCGGAACGGCGCCAGGCCCGGCTCCTCGGCCAGGTACCGCTCCACCGTCCCCTCGGGCAGGGCCAGCAGCTCGCTCTGCACGAAGGAGAGGGTGGCGCCCATCTGCGCCATCAGGGCCTGCGCCTTCGCGCGCACCGCCTGGTTCTCCGGGTCCGAGCCGTCCGAAGAAAAGCGCAGGGTCGCGTAGATGCCCGCCCGCGCCAGCCGCTCCCGGAGCTGCTCGTACTCCTGGAGACAGGCCAGGAGCACGCCGGCGCCCTCGCCCAGGCGGCCCCGGAACTGGGTCACCCGGGATGCGGCCGCGCGGATCTCCTCCAGCTCCCGCTCCCAGTCCGCCTGCGTGGGGTACAGATCCTCCAGACGCCAGGTCTGCTCGACCGGCACCTCCGCCCTTGTCAGCTGCCTCGTCACCGCTGCTCATGCTCCTTTCTGTGTGAGGTTGCGGCCTCCTGTCACCCTTTTCGCCGCGCGCCGCGGCGCCACCTGCGCCCCGCTCGCAGGACCGGGCAGCGGGGCAGGCGAACTATTGAGGATCGCTCCGTTATGACCGTTTCGGAGGTGGCCCCGTGCCTGTGCGTGTCCTGGTTCTCTCCGCCGACTTCGGTGCCGGCCACCAGGCCGCGGCCCAGGCAATCGCTGCCGCGTGCCGCAGCCTGTCGGCGGACTGCGACGCCGTCGTCGTCCAGTGCCACAGCCCGCTCCTGGGGCTGATCCGGCGCGCGTACCTCTGGCAGATCCGGCACACCCCGGACCTGTACCGGCGGCTCTACCGCCTGCCCCCGGCCCGGCCGCTGCGCTGGCTGGTCATCCGGGTGCTCGGCCGGCCCGTCCGGCGGGCCTTGGACGCACACACCCCGGACGTCGTCGTCGGCACCCACCCGTTTCCCGCCGGCGCCGCGCTGCATTTGCTGAAGCGGCGCGGCCGGCGGGCGGTCCCCGTGGCGATGGCCTTGACGGATTTCGCCCCCCACGGCTTCTGGATCTGGCCCGGCGTGGCCCGCTACTTCGCCGCGTCGCCCGAGGCGGCCCGGGAGCTGATCCGCCGGGGGGCCGACCCCGCGGCCGTCCGGTCCACGGGTATCCCGGTCCGCCCGGCCCTGGCGGAGGCCAGCCGCGCCCCGTCGGAAGGCGTGCGGCGGGTGCTCGTCATCGGCGGCGGCCTGGGCCTGGGCCCCATCGCCGACGCCGTGGCCGCGCTCCTGCGGCTGCCGCACCCCGACCTGCGGGTGACCGTGATCTGCGGGCGGAACGAGTCGCTGCTCGCCCGGATCCGCCGGCACCACGGCGGGGACCCCCGCCTCTGCGCCCTCGGCTTCACGGTGGACGTCCCGGGACACATGCGCACGGCCGATCTCCTGGTGACCAAGCCCGGCGGCATCACCTGCGCCGAGGCCCTGGCGCTGGGCCTGCCGATGCTCCTCCTCGACCCCCTCCCGGGCCCCGAGGAGGAGAACGCCGCCTACCTGGCCGGCACGGGCGCCGCCCGGATCGTGGGGGCGGGGCACGTAGCGGAGGCCGCGGAGGAGCTGCTGTTCCGCCACCCGGAGCAGCTTGAAGCCATGGCGGCGGCGGCCCTGCGGGCCGGCTCTCCTCGCTCGGCCCTCACGATCGCGGCCGAGGTCCTGGCGCTGGCGGGCGCGGCGCGGTGAAAACGCGGGGATAAACCCTTCATCTTAACCAAACCTTAATATCGATACGCTACAGTGAAGGTGGCATGTCAACGCAGGGGAAAGGGTGACGAAAGACCCCATGGCTGTGCCTCGCAGTCGCCCGCTGACGGCCGTCCTGCTCCTGGCCGCGCTGGTCCTCGCCGGCTGCGGCAGCCGCCCAAAGGCCGACCCCAACGATCCCCTCTCGGGCACCATCACGGCCAGCGGCTCGACCGCCCTCCTGCCGCTCGCCTCGCTGGCGGCGGAGATCTTCATGGAGGAGCACCTGAACGTGACCGTGAGCGTCAGCGGGGGCGGTTCGTATAACGGCCTGCAGCAGGTGGCCAGCGGCGCCGTGGACATCGGCAACTCCGACATCCCGGCGACGGGAGAGCTCGCCGAGGTGCTGGTGGAGCACCGGGTGGCCATCTCCCCGTTCGTCATCATCGTGCACCCGGAGAATCCGGTGGACGGCCTGACGATGGATCAGCTGGCCCGGATCTTCCGGGGCGAGATCACCAACTGGCGGGAGGTCGGCGGCCCCGACCTGGAGGTGGTGGTCGTCAGCCGGCCGCAGTCGTCGGGCTCCCGGGCGACCATCGTGGAGAAGGTGCTGGGCGGCAAGGGCGACATCACGCCCCAGGCCCTGGTGCAGGACTCCAACGGCAAGGTCGTGACCACCGTGCAGTATACCCCCGGGGCCATCGGCTACGTCGACGCGTCCTACTTCCGGCCGTCGAAGGTGAAGGCCCTCGCCCTGGACGGCGTCACCTACTCCCCGGAGGCCGTGATGGACGGCCGCTGGCCGCTCTGGACGTACGGCTACATGTACACCCGGGGCGAGCCGGCGGGGCTCACGCGCGCCTTCCTGGACTTTGTGCTGAGTCCCGCGTTCCAGGAGGAGTACGTGCGTGAGCTCGGCTTCGTGCCGATCACCCACGAAATCCCCCGGTGACGGCCCCCGCGGTCCACTTGCGTCGGAGGTGTGATTCGTTGCCCGAGCGCATCCTCGTCGTGGACGACGAGCCGTCGATCTGCGAACTGGTGGCCTACAACCTGCGGCGGGCGGGCTTCGAAGTGCTGACCGCCGACAACGGCGAGGACGGGCTGCGCATCGCCCGGGAGGAGGCCATCGACCTCCTGATCCTGGACGTGATGCTGCCCGGAATCGACGGCTTCGAGGTGCTGCGCACCCTCCGCCGCCACTCCGAACTGCCGGTGCTGCTGCTCACCGCCCGGGGAGAGGAGATCGACCGGGTGGTGGGGTTCGAAATCGGCGCCGATGATTACGTCACCAAGCCGTTCAGCCCCCGGGAACTGACCGGCCGGGTGAAGGCGATCCTCCGCCGGGCCCGGAAAGGCGCGGAGCCGCAGGACCAGGACACGCTGATCCTGGGGCCGCTCACCATCGACTTCGCGCGCTACGAGGTCCTGCGGGACGGCCAACCCGTGGACCTCACCCCCACCGAGTTTCAGATCCTGGGCGTGCTCGCCCGGTCCCCGGGCCGGGTGTTCACCCGGGACGAACTGGTGGACCGGGTGATGGGCCCGAACTTCTACGGCGACGTCCGCACCGTGGACGTGCACATCCGGCACCTCAGGGCCAAGTTGGAGGAGAACCCCTCCGAACCCAGGCTGATCGAGACGGTGCGGGGCGTCGGCTACCGGCTTGCCGGGCCGAGGCGCCGGTAGGGCGGTGACGCACATGAGGCGCCCGTACCGACCGGCGCTCCCCTGGTTCGTCCTGCCGCCGGCCGCGGGGGTGGCCGTGGCCCTGGCCTATGTGGCCTCCGGCCGTCTGGGGGCGGCGCTCGCCCAGGGGACGGGGCCGCAGGACGTGGCCGTATGGCTGGCGTTGTTGGCGGCCCTGCTGATCCCGCCGGCCTACGGCTACCGGGAGGTCAGCCGACTGGCGCGCGCCGCCGAGCGCAGCGCGGACGCCGCGCAGCGGCAGGCCCGGCAGGCCGCCCAGGAGCGGCTGGACCGGCTTCTCACCGAGAAGGCCCAGATGGAGCTGATCCTCCAGCATATGGCCGACGGCATCCTGCTGCTGGACGAGCGCCGGCGCATCGTGCTGGTCAACCCCGCCGCCGAACGGATGCTGGGCGTCTCCCGGCAGGAGGCCTTGGGCCGGGACCACCTGGAGATCACCCACCACTTCGAGCTGGACGAGCGGCTGGCCCGGGTGCTGGCCACCGGCCGGCCCGAGGCGCTGGAGATCCGCCGGGCGCACCCGCAGGAGCAGATCCTGGAGGCCCGCCTCGCCCTGGCGCTCAGCGGGGGCGAGCGCGGCGTACTGGTCATGCTGCGGGACATCACCCGGTCCCGCCAGCTGGAGCAGATGCGGACGGAGTTCGTCGCCAACGTCACCCACGAGCTCCGCACCCCCCTCACCTCCATCCAGGGGTTCGCGGAGACGCTGCTGGAAGGCGCCCTGGACGAGCCGGAAACCGCCCGTCACTTCGTGGAGATCATGCTCCGGGAGAGCCAGCACCTGGGCGCGCTGATCGACGAGCTGCTGGACCTCTCCCGGGTGGAGTCGGGCAAATTTCGGATGCAGCGGCGGCCCACGGCGCCGGCCGAGCTCATCGCCGCCACCGCGGCCCGGTTCGGCCAGAAGGCCGAGCGGGCCGGGGTTCAGCTGGTGACCAACGCTCCCGATGGGCTGCCCCTGATCAGCGGCGACCCCGACCGGCTGGTCCAGGTGCTGAGCAACCTGGTGGAAAACGCCATCAAGTACACCCCCGCGGGCGGCCGGATCACCCTCTCGGCCCGGCGGGACGGGGACGCCGTCCGGATCGCGGTCGCCGACACCGGCGTGGGCATTCCGCAGGCGGACCTGGGGCGGATCTTCGAGCGGTTCTACCGGGTGGACAAGGCCCGCTCCCGGGCCACCGGCGGAACCGGGCTGGGGCTGGCGATCGCCAAGCACATCGTGGAGGCCCACGGCGGCTCCATCACCGTAGAGAGCGAGGTCGGCAAGGGCAGCACCTTCACGGTGACCCTGCCGGCCCTCGAAGGGCCGCAGTAGCCCGACAGACTGCGAAAAGGCTATGACCACCGACGGAGGAGGGGTTCGATGGACCGGGTGCGCACCGCAGACCGGCTGGCGCGGGCCGTGCTCACCGGCTGCGCGGTCCTGGTCGCCCTGCTGATCGCCGCCATCCTGCTCTTCGTAGGGTCGGAGGGGCTGCTGCTCTTTGCGGACGTCTCGCCGCTGGAGTTCTTCTTCAGCCCCGTCTGGAACCCGCCCATGGGCCGGTTCGGGGCGCTGCCCTTCATGGTGGGGTCGCTGGCGGTGACGGCCATCGCGCTGCTGATCAGCGCGCCCCTGGGGCTCGCAGGGGCCATCTTCATGTCCAAGATCGCGCCCGGCTGGATGCGCCACGTCCTCCGCCAGGCCTCCAACCTGTTCGTCGGCATCCCGTCGGTGGTCTACGGCTATGTCGGGATGACGCTGCTGGTGCCCTGGGTGCGGGACCATCTGGGCGGCCAGGGCTTCGGCGTGCTGGTGGCGGGGGTCGTCCTGGCGGTGATGGTCCTGCCGACGATCATCGGGATGTCCGAGGACGCCCTCCAAGCGGTGGATCCGGCCATCGAGGAGGGCTCGCTGGGCCTGGGCGCCACCCGGTGGCAGACCATCTGGAACGTCACCCTCCCCGCGGCCCGGCCCCGGATCCTCGCGGCCATCATCCTGGCCTTCGCCCGGGCGTTCGGCGAGACCACCGCGGTGCAGATGGTGATCGGCAACTCGCCGGTGCTGGTGCGTTCGCTCACCACCGGCACGGCGACGCTGACGTCGCAGATCATCATGGAGATGGGGCAGACGCCGCCGGGCTCGCCCTGGAACCGGGCGCTCTTCATGATGGCCTTCGGGCTGCTCCTGGTCTCGCTGCTCATGATCCTGCTGGTCCGCTGGGTCAGCAGCCGGGGGGTGGCCCGCTGATGACCCGTCAGCAGATCGCCGACCGGGTGGCCACCGCCGTGCTCTGGGCGGCGGGCATCCTGATCCTGCTGATCCTGGCCGGCTTCCTCCTCCCCATCCTGATGGAAGGGCTGCCGGTCATCGACTGGCAGTTCCTCACCACCCGATCCAGCGCGTACCGGGCAGGCGGGGGCGTCGGGGCGCAGCTTTTCAACACGATCTACATCACCGGCCTGTCGCTGCTCTTCTCCCTGCCCGTCGGGGTGGGCGCCGGGATCTACATGGCCGAGTACGCCAAGCCGGGGCGCATGACAGATCTGATCCGGCTCTCCGTGGAGGCGCTGGCGTCGGTTCCTTCCATCGTGCTGGGCCTGTTCGGCATGATCCTTTTCGTCAACTACATGGGCTGGGGCTTCACGATCCTGGGCGGCAGCCTGAGCCTGGCCCTGCTCAACCTGCCGGTGCTGGTGCGGAACACGGAGGAGGCGATCCGGGGCGTGCCCCAGTCCTACCGGGAGGGCTCCCTGGCCCTGGGCGCGACCCAGTGGCAGACCATCTCCCGGGTCGTCCTGCCCAGCGCCCTGCCGGGCATCCTCACCGGCCTCACCCTGGTGGCGGGCCGCGCCCTGGGCGAGACCGCCGTGCTGATCTACACCGCGGGCGTCACCGCCTCCCGCCACTTCCCGAACCCCGACGTCATGGTCGCCGGCGAGACCCTCGCCGTGCGGATCTGGTCGGTGACCGCGGAGGGGCTGGTGCCCGACGCGGACCGGATCGCGATGGGCGCCTCCGCCCTGCTGATCCTGCTGGTGCTGTTCGTCAACCTCCTGATCGCCCTGCCGCTGTGGCGGTACCGGCGGCGCATGCGGTAGTCCCGAAGGAGGCGGATCCCGACGGTGAGCGAGACAGCGAAGATGCGCGCCGAGGGCGTGGATCTGTACTACGGCAGCTATCGCGCCCTGCGTTCCATCAGCCTGGAGATCCCGGCCAACCGGGTCACGGCCCTGATCGGGCCCTCCGGGTGCGGCAAGTCCTCCTTCCTGCGCTGCCTCAACCGGATGAACGACCTGATCCCCGGCGCCCGGGTCGAGGGCACCATCACGCTGGACGGCGTCGACATCTACGGCCCCGGCGTGGACGTCGTGACCCTGCGGCGCCGGGTCGGGATGGTCTTCCAGCGGCCGAACCCCTTCCCGATGTCCATCTACGACAACGTCGCCTACGGCCCGCGGATCCACGGTGAGCGGCGCAAGGCCGTGCTGGACGAGATCGTGGAGCAGTCGCTGCGGGGAGCGGCCCTCTGGGACGAGGTGAAGGACCGGCTGCACCGGTCCGCTCTGGGCCTCTCCGGCGGCCAGCAGCAGCGGCTCTGCATCGCCCGGTCGCTGGCCGTGAAGCCCGAGGTGCTGCTGATGGACGAACCGGCCTCGGCGCTGGACCCCATCTCCACGGCCAAGATCGAGGAGCTGATCCGGCAGCTCCGCTCCCAGTACACGATCGTCATCGTCACCCACAACATGCAGCAGGCGGCCCGCATCTCGGACTACACGGCGTTCTTCCTGTCGGGCGAGCTGATCGAGCACGGGCCGACCGGCACGATCTTCACCAACCCCCGGGACCAGCGCACGGAGGACTACATCACCGGCCGGTTCGGCTGAGCGGAAGGAGGCTCTGCGCGATGTCTCCCCGTTCTGCGTTCGACGAGCAGCTTGCCCACCTGCAGCGGGACATGCTGCGGATGGGCGTGTTCGTCAACGAAGCGATCGACAAGGCGGTTCGGGCGCTGCAGCGCATGGATCAGAACCTGGCCCGGGAGGTCGTCGACGGCGACGAGGTGGCCGACCGCATGGCCATCGACCTGCAGCAGCGCTGCCTCCAGCTGATGGCCCTCCAGCAGCCGCTGGCGCGCGACCTCCGGACCATCGGCACCGTGCTGAAGGTCGCCACGGACCTGGAGCGCATGGCGGACCACGCCACCGACATCGCCAAGGTCGTCCTCCGGCTGGATGCCCCGGTGCCGCCGAAGCTCATGGCGGACATCCCCCTCCTCGCCCGGCGGGTCCAGGAGATGAACCGGGAGGCCCTGGACGCCTGGGTGCAGGGCGACTCCGACCGGGCCCGGCGCATGGCCGAGCAGGACGACGAGGTCGACCGGCTCTACCGGAGGGTCTTCGACGAGCTCTTGCAGGCGATGCAGGCGGACCCCAAGGCGGTCCGCCCCGCGACGTACCTGCTGCTGGTCGCCCACCACCTGGAGCGGATTGGCGACCACGCCACCAACCTGGGCGAGTGGACGATCTACCAGGAGACCGGCGAGCTGCAGGACCTGAACGGATAGGGAAAAGCGGCCAGGCGTCATGCCTGGCCGCAATTTCGCACGCCCGTCCGCCGAGGAGCATTCCGCTCCAGGGGCGGCCTGCGGCGCCGAGCCCACCCACGCAGAACGCGGGCAGACGCGGTGCGAACGCTCAACCGGGGCGCCCGTGCAGCAGGGCGAAGGCGCATTGCAGGCCGCTAAGTTCAAGCTCCGCAGGCGGACGGCGCGAGCGCAGCGGAGCGAACTGCGCAGCGAGCACGCCCGTCCGCCGAGGAGCATTCCGCTCCAGGGGCGGCCTGCGGCGCCGAGCCCACCCACGCAGAACGCGGGCAGACGCGGTGCGAACGCTCAACCGGGGCGCCCGTGCAGCAGGGCGAAGGCGCATTGCAGGCCGCTAAGTTCAAGCTCCGCAGGCGGACGGCGCGAGCGCAGCGGAGCGAACTGCGCAGCGAGCACGCCCGTCCGCCGAGGAGCATTCCGCTCCAGGGGCGGCCTGCGGCGCCGAGCCC
>QGVE01000215.1 GCA_003242675.1 Bacillota bacterium
GCTCCCACTCCGCCGGGCTGTAGTACTGGGTGTAG
Source organism: Bacillota bacterium (assembly GCA_003242675.1). The sequence continues at coordinate 36 of QGVE01000215.1, forward strand.
GGGTCGCCCAGGGCCTCCAGCCCGCCCCGGATCGCGCCCTCCAGGAAGCGCTCCGGGTCGACGCCGTCCTTGTGGTAGGCCTCCAGCAACTCGTAGATCTCCGCAATCGGATCCAGCAGGGCCTCCGGCGCAGCCGCCCGCGCCCCGCCGGGGGCGGCCAGCAGCAGCGCGCCGGCCAGCACCATCGCCACCAGCCCGCGCACAGCCCGCTTCACGAGCGCACCTCCGCTCCCAGGGATTCGGCCGCGGCGTACGCCTGGTCGGGGTGCATCCCCCGCACCAGGATCGCGTTGCAGAAGTGGGCCGCCTGCTCCGGGCTCCAGCGGCCCGGCAGGAAGACCAGGTCGCCGCCCACCTGCGGCACGCTCAGGGCCGCCACCGGCTCGGTGGACCCGCCGTCGTACACCCGGAGCGCGCCCTCCGCCCACTCGAAGTGGAGGAGGGTGCCCCGGTACCGCCGGGTGACGGTGAACAGCTTCTCCGCCTCCGAGCGCTTCAGCCGGGCAGCCACCTGGCCGAAGGGCACCGCCCGCACGACGCCCTCCTTCCAGCGCTCGTCCTCCCACACGCGAAAGTACCGCACGCCCTTTTCCATCCAGCTGAAGAAACAGTACTCCGCCGGGTCGCGTCCCATGGCGATGAGCTGCTGGCGGGCCTCCTCCAGCGAGGTGACCGTGAACAGCGGCTCCTTGCCGGCGTAGGATTCGGCCTCGCGGCGGTCGATCTTGCGCAGGGACCGGCGCAACTCCCAACGCCTCCTCTAAGTGTATAAAATATGTAGTCACTCCCATTATCTATGGGAATGACGGAAAAGTAAATGACTAGCAGGAAAATCGTTGCCAACGAAACGGCTTCCAGCTGAAACCAAAGGGGGCGGTTGGCGCGTCCAAGAGGGTGGGATTGGCTGTGCCCGGACCGGAGGAGGCGGCCGGTCCGGAAGCGAAAGAATGCGAGAAAAGGCGGAATCAGGGTGGCATGATGGATCGCATGCGGCGAGGTCTGCTCGGATTCCTGCTGCTGGCCGTGACCGCGGCGCTGGTGGGGCTCCCCAGCCCGGCGGGCGCCTTCCTCTCGGACATGGCCGGCCACTGGGCGGCCGGGATGGTTTCGGCCCTGGAGGCGCGCGGCATCGTGGCGGGGGTGGCCCCCGACGTGTTCGCCCCCGACCAGCCGCTCACCCGGGCCCAGTGGGCCAAGCTGGTCGTGGCGGGGCTGGGGTATGGGGATGCGGCCGCGGCCCTCTCCGGGCAGCCGAGCCGCTTCGTCGACGTGCCCGCCTGGCACTGGGCGGCGGGCTACATCGAGGTGCTGGCCGAGCTGGGGCTCACGGCCGGCGTGGGGAACGGCGCCTTCGACCCCGAGGGGCCCGTGACCCGGGCGCAGCTCGCGGTCTTCGCCGTGCGCGCGGCGGGGATCGACCCCGGGGGCGGGTCGGGCGCGGCGCCCTACGCGGACGAGGCGGAGATCCCCGCCTGGGCCCGGGAGGCCGTGGCCGCCGCCCGCGCCCACGGCCTGATGGAGGGGATGCCGGGCGGCCGCTTCGAGCCCGGCCGGCCCGTCACCCGGGCCGAGGGGGCGGCGGTGCTCTACCGGCTGCTGGCCCACAAGGGACTGCTCTACCAGGTCTCGGGGACCCTGGTGGCCTTCGATCCGAACACCCGCCGGGCGACGGTGCGGGACGCGGCGGGTGAGGCGCGCACGGTGCGGATGGACCGGGACGCCACCTACCTGCGCCAGGGGAGCCTGAGCGGCCCCGGGGAGCTGCGGGTGCTGGACCAGGTCTGGATCGCCCTGGATGACTCCGGCGACGGCCTGTTCCTGGAGGCCTGGCAGGACGACGCCGTGGTGGAGCGGGTCGCCGTGGAGCTGGGCCGGGCCTTGCTCCTGCTCCCCGACCACCGCTGGGTGGAGCGCCCGATCCAGCCCGGCGCCCTGATCTCCGTGAACGGCCGTGAGGCCCCGGCGGCGGCCGTGGACGGCCTGACCTCGGTCTACGTCGCCTTCGACCACGCCACGGGGGAGATCCGGGTGATGGCGGCCCTGCGCCATCCCGTGAGCGGCGTGCTGGTGGACCCCTGGGTGGACGACGACCTGGCGGCGGTGGACCTGGGCGGCCGGGTGACGGAGCTTACCTGGGCGGAGGAGCCGGTGATCCTGATCGACGGCCGCCGGGCGGAGGTGTACGAGCTCCGGGCCGGGGACCCGCTCCTCCTGGCCTTCGACGAGGACGGGCGCATTGCCTATGTCGAGGTGAACAGATAGCCCATGCGACTGCACGTGCGGCGGCTCCTGGCAGCGGGAGCCCTTTGTGTGCTTCTTATCACGCCGGGCAGCTCGCTCCGCCGGCCGGCCGCGGCCGCGCCGGGCGGGGACCCGGGCGCAGGGCCCGGGCCGGAGGCGACCGTCACGACGGCCCTCACCGAGGTCGCCCCGCGGGAGGGGCCCCTGGCGGCGGAGGAGGCGCGCGCGGGGATCGGGCTGAACCTTGAGTCCGTCGGCCTGCCGCTTCCGGGCCTCACCGGCCGGGGCGTGACGGTCGCGGTGATCGACTCGGGCATCGACCCCGGCCATCCCGACCTGCAGGAGGCCCTGGGCGGCGGGGCGAAGCTGGTGGACTGGAAGGACTTCACGGACGAGGGCTTCGTCGCGCTCACCGAGGAGGTGGCCTGGGGCGAGACCTACACCGCCCCCGACGGCCGCACTTTCGTCCTGCCCGGCCGGCCGGCGGCGAGCCGTGCCGCCCGCTTCGGCTACTGGAGCGAGGCCCGGGTGCCGGGCTCCCT